>CAMLNW010000121.1 GCA_946481495.1 uncultured Actinomycetes bacterium | reverse complement strand
CTCAACCCGATCGTCTGGGGCGGCGGAAACGTCCACGTGCTCGGCGACAGGGGAACCGTCCGGATGCAGCTCGAGGACGTCAAGCGGTTCGACTCTGGAGTGGTCCTGCTGACCTACCTGCCGGCGGCCTAGCGGCGCGTCTTCTTGGGCTTCGGCTTCTGATGGAGCTTGAGATCGACCCTGCCATCGGCGGACTTGGCTCCCCGCCGTGGGCTCGACGACTTGACGACGAGGACCCGCCGCTTCTTGCCCTTGGCGCGCTTCGGCTTTGTGACATCGCCGAGCCTGCAGTGGGCCGCCTTCAGCGCCTTCTTCGCCTGCGCCAGCGTCTTGCCGACCAGCTTCGGGACAGTGCATGCGGGCGGCTCAGGCTCCGGCTCGCCGTCGTTTCCCGTGTCGGTGTCGATCGGCGTTATCGGGTCGATCGGCGTTCCAGGATCCTCCGCGTTGGCGTACGTCGCGTTGCTGGTCGAGCACCCCGACGTGTTGCCGGCGACATCGGTCGCGGTCGCGTAGACAGTCGTTGTTGAGCCAGCGGCGACCGTGATCTGGAGGCCCGGCGACGCGAAGGCCCCTGAGCTGCCGGTGACGCGCGGCGCCCCCGTGCAGGTCTCGTTGTCGTAGAGCCGCACGGTCGAGCCAGCCTCAGCGGCTCCGACGATCCGCGGCTTCAGGTTGGACGATGGCGACGCGGGTGTCGTTGCCAGAACGCTCGGCGCAACGGGCGCGGTGGTATCGACGGTGATCGAGAAGGCCTGCGTGTCAGGGGCGAACACGTCGTTGGTCGCGATCACCGTCCCGGTGAACGTTCCCTCCACGGTCGGGGTGCCAGCGAGCACGCCGGTCGTCTCGTTCAGGGTCAGACCGGGCGGAAGCGAGCCGCTGCTCAGGACGAACCGGACGGGCATGTCGTCGAATCGGGGCACCAGGATGTAGGTGTGCGAGAACGGCCCGCCCCCGATGACGGACGGCGGCGGGCCACTGGCGAGGGCCGGCGAACCGCCCACCTGTCCCTGGATGTGGCTGCCCCAGCAGACCGGCGTGCCGTTCGTCTTGATCGCGCACGAATGCCAGTCGCCGGCGGCGATATCGCTGACGGTGCCGATGTCAGACGGCAGCGTGGGGTGAGGGTAGCCGGGAGGGGCGTTGTGTCCCCAGCAGACTGGGATGCCGTTCGTCTTGATCGCGCAGGTGTGCAGGCCGCCGGCGGCGATCTGGCTGACCGTTCCCACGCCTGCGGGGACTGTGCGCTGCCCGTTGTCGTTCGCGCCCCAGCAAACCGGCGTCCCATTGGTCTTGACCGCGCACGTGTGCGACCCGCCGGCGGCGATCTGGCTGACCGTTCCAATGCCGGCGGGGATCGTGACCTGATCGAAGTCGTCGTCGCCCCAGCAGACAGGTGTGCCGTCGGTCTTCACCGCGCATGTATGTGCCTCACCTGCATCGATCTGCCTGACGGTGCCGATACCCATCGGAGGTGTGCGCTGCCCGAGGTCGTTCGCGCCCCAGCAAACCGGGGTGCGGTCGGCCTTGATTGCGCATGTATGCGACCCACCGGCGCTGATCTGCCTGACGGTGCCAATGCCGACCGGGAGCGTGCGCTGCCCGTAGTCGTTGGGGCCGCCCCAGCAAACTGGCGTGCCGTCGGTCTTCACCGCGCAAGTATGCGACCCGCCGGCCGAGATCTGGCGGACCGTGCCGAGGCCGGCGGGGATCGTGGGATTGCCCCAGCAAGCGGCGGTGTCGTCCGCCTTGATCATGCACGAGTGGTAGCCACCGGCAGCTACTCGACCGGGGGGCACGCTGTCACCCTCGTGCTCGAGCCAGACGCCTCCCGGCCCGCCGATGCGATCCTCGACGTTGTTGCAGAACGACTCGTCTTCCTCGGTGACCGGCTCGGCGTGCATGTCGGTCCACTGCCCGGCGATCGCCCCCGCCCCGGCCAGGCCCCTCGTGAACGGAATCCCCGAGATCGGGCTCGCGCCTCCGGTGGTTCCAGCGGTCGTGAGCGTCAGGACCGCCGGGGTCGTCGACACCGTGCACGACCTTCCTTCGGAGGTCAGCGTCCCGCCGGCCGTGCCGCTCAGGCTGAGCGCTCCCGTCACCTGGTTGAAGCTCCCGCTGATCGTCCCGATGTCGAAATCGACGGTGACGAAGGCGTCGATCGGATCAGTGATGAACGTGTCGAAGTCCGGCACGTTCATGGCGCCCGCCGTGATCGCGCCGTTAGGAGCTATCTGAGCATTGAAAGGCGCCGTGTCAGGCGCCCTGAACAGCGCGTCCTCGAGGTCGGAGGCGGAGAGCTGGACCCCCACGTTGGCGCGGGCCTCGGTGAACGACATCGAAAGCGGCGCGGCGCGCGCCGTAGTAGCGCAGATCGCGAGCGCTAACAGCGAGGCGAGCGCGATCGCGCCCGTGGCTCGCACCACCCTGAAACTCCTCGCCTCTCCTTCCACCGCCCCTGATTGTGCCATCAGGACGCCCTTCGAGCCAGAGGGAGGACGACCCCTGGCCGGCTGGCCCCGGACGTTCGTTCGACCGAGCAGCATTCGGCTCGACTGATTTCGTCGCCCTAACGACAACAAACTCATGCCCTGGCCCGTCTTCCGCCGCGACAGGGCGCGGCACGTCCGCGCTGGCGATGTCGCGCGCGTAGGCGGAGCCGTCCTCGTGGCCGTTCAGCTCGCCCTGGCGTTTGCTCCCGCTGCCGACGCGGAACGGGACAAGTCCTACGACGGTGACCGCTCGGACGAGCGCTCTTCCTCAGACACAGGCGACCGTTCGTACGGCCGGTCCTTCAGCCGCGGCAGGTCGAACGAGCAGCGAATCTGGAGCGACCGGGGCAGTTCGGGCGACGACGATCGACGCGGGCGGGACCACGGCGGATCCAATAATCGCGGCCGCTGGGGCTCGAACGACCAAAGCGAGGACGATCCCGGCAACTCCAACCGTGGGGCGCGCCGGGGCTGGGACAACCGCGACGACGACCGTGGCAACGCGGGCGGCAACCGCCGCTCGATCAGTCGCGCCGCCGAGTCGGAGGACGACGACCAGAGCTCGTCGGGAACCTCGTCGCCCAACGAGACGTCGGTCGACGGTCAGTCCGTCGGCTCGCCCCCTCCCGCCGCCGCGCCGGACTCGACCGCTACCCCGCAGACTCAGGCCCCCACGGCAAACACCGGTCCTGGCAGCTCAAATCCCGACCGCGTCGGTGGCGATCGCGCAAGCCGTCGAGATGACAACGGCCGCCGTACTCGCTCCGGGGCCGGCCGCGAGGGCAATCGCGGCGACGGGACCTTCGCCGACCCCGCGCTCGCGCCCCTCGCCCTCCTCCCCACGACGGAGGGCACCACGCCACTGGCGGCGGCCGACGGCGACGCCGCGTCCCGCCCGGACGACGGACGTGACAAGACCACAGACGGCCCCGCCTCCCCCGTCGTACGCACCGTGCGCGACATCGTCGAGATCGTCCCCAGCTGGATGAAGTGGGCAATCGCCGGCCTCGCCGCGCTGTCACTGCTGCTCGCGGCGGGCTATGCGCTAAGTGCCCTGCGGGCGCGCGGGCTCGCCCGTCAGCGAGCCGAGCTGCTCGGCGAGGTCGGCCTGCTCCAGGCCGCGCTGCTGCCAGCGGTTCCCGGCGAGCTGACCGAGATCGGCGCCACGGTCGCCTACGCGCCCGCGGACGGCCCGGGCGCTGGAGGCGACTTCTACGACGTGCTGCCGCTGGCCGAGGGCCGCACCGGCTTCGTCCTCGGCGACCTCTCGGGACATGGGCGTGAGGCGATCGAGCGCACGGCGTTCATGCGCTACACGCTGCGCGCCTACCTCGAGGCCGGGCTCGAGCCGGCCGCCGCGCTGCAGGTCGCGGGCGGCGCGATCGGCGACCACCTCGACGGGGACTTCGCGACCGTGTTGCTCGCCGTCCACGACCCGCGCGACAGCTCGCTCACCTTCGCCAGTGCCGGCCACCCCGCCCCGATCGTCGTCGGCGGTGGAGACCCGTTCGAGCCGGTCCTCGCCGGCGGGTCGCCGCCACTCGGGATCGGCGAGCAAACGGGAATGCGCCAAACGACCGTGCCGCTGGCTTCGCGGTCGGTCGCCTGCCTCTACACCGACGGCCTGAGCGAGGCCCGCACAGCCAACGGCGGCCTGCTCGGCGCGGAGCGGCTCGAGCAGATCGTCGCCGACCTCGGCCCCGACGCCACCGCCAGCCAGCTTCTGGACGCCGTCACCGCCGAGGCGGTCGTCACACCCGACGACATGGCGACCTGCCTGCTCTCCCCCAAGCCCGACGTCAGGACCGGAGGTTTCCGCACCGAGCGGCTCGAGCTCTCCGCCGAGGAGCTCGACGGACCGCTGCTCGATCGCTTCCTCACGCAGTGCGACGTGCCCGACGAGCAGCGCGCACACGCAGTCGCCAACGCCCACGACGTCGCACAACGGTCCGGCGGCGCGGTGGTCAACGTCGTGTTCGGCAGCCGGCGCGCCGTCGACGTGCTGCCGCGCAACGTCGTGCGGCTCGACACCGTGCCCCGCCGCGCCGCCTAACGCAGCCATAAGGATCGGCGACCCCAACCAGGGCTGCCATAGGATTGCGCCGTGCCGTTCACGCACAGGAACCTCAAGCAGGACCTGGAGGATGTCGGGTCTAACTTCGACGGTGCGCCCGACCTGGAGTTCCGCTTGGCGACCAAGGCGCTCGAGCTCGAGTCATCCGGCCTGAGCTACCAGCGCGTCCCGCCCGGCTACCGCTTTCCGTACGGCCACACGCACAAGCAGCAAGAGGAGGTGTACGTGGTCGTGCGCGGAAGCGGGCGGATGAAGCTTGACAACGAGATCGTCGAGCTCGCGGAATGGGACGCCGTCCGCGTCCCTCCCGGCACCTGGCGAGGCTACGAGGCCGGGCCGGACGGCCTCGCGATCCTCGTCATCGGCGCGCCCAACCTCGGCGAGTCTCCACGCAACGACGTCGAGGGCCAACGCGACTGGTGGGCCGACTAGCGCAGGCTTCGCGGGTTTCGCGCCGCGCCGGCGAGGAGACTCTGCACCCATGAGCGATTTCAAACTCGAGCTGATCTCCGTGCCGGTGTCCGACGTCGACCGAGCCAAGGCCTTCTACGTCGACAAGGCCGGCTTCAACCTCGACCACGACCACGCCGTCAGCGACGAGATCCGCTTCGTGCAACTCACACCGCCCGGCTCGGCCTGCTCGATCGCGATCGGCAAGGGGCTGACCGAGCTGGCGCCTGGGTCGCTCGAGGGACTGCAACTCGTCGTCGACGACATCGAGGCCGCGCGCGCCGAGCTCGCCGGCCGCGGGGTCGAGGTCGGCGAGATCCAGGACTTCCCCTGGGGCCGCTTCGTCTTCTTCAGCGACCCCGACAGCAACCGCTGGGCGGTCCAGCAGATCCCCGACTACGGCGGCTGACTCCGTGCCCAAGGTCACCGCGGACATGACGATCACCCTCGACGGCTACGGGTCCGGGAGGGGCCAGAGCGCCGAGCACCCGTTCGGCGACCTCGACGAGACCCGCCTGCACGCCTGGCAGTTCGACCATCGCGAGGACAACGCCGACGAGGCCAACGCGATCACCGCCGCCGGCGCCTACGTGATGGGCCGCAACATGTTCGGCCCCGACAGGGGCGAGTGGGACCTCGACTGGACGGGCTGGTGGGGCCCGAACCCCGTCTACCACGCGCCCGTCTTCATTCTCGGCCACCACCCACGCCCGAGCGTCGAGATGGAAGGCGGCACGACCTACCACTTCGTCACCGACGGAATCGAGGCGGCACTCGAGCAGGCCCGCGAGGCAGCCGGCGACAAGAACGTCTCGATCGCCGGCGGCCCCAGCACCCTCAACCAGTACCTCGCCGCCGGCCTGATCGACGAGCTACGGCTGCATGTGGCGCCATTCGTCGCCGGCGGCGGCGAGCGGGTGTTCGACGGTGTCGGCGACATCGATCTGACTCCAGTGTCGAGCCGCACCACTCCGTACGTGACCCACCTCGTCTACCAACGCTGACGGCTGCCCAGCTAGTTCAGGCAACCTGCCATCGCGCGCATGCCGACGCAAGACCGTCGGCGAAGCGCGCGATAGTGCTGCCGTCCGCCTCACCGTGGAGCGGGTTGAGCTCAGTCACGGTGAGGGCGGCGACACGCGAATCGTCGAGGAGCGCCGCCAGCGCTTCGAGGGCGGTCTCGAGCGGGATGCCGACGTTGCGTCCAGGGTTCTCCGACAGTGGAGCGTCGATGAAGTCGACGACGTCGACGTCGAAATGAACCACGACCACCCCGCACTCGGCCGGTACCGCCGCCAGTGCGGCGCGAGCTGCATCCACGGGGCCTCTCAAACGCGGCGATCGTTCCGAGCCCAACCGTGCAATCGCCACCCAGCACCAGCGGAAGCTCGCCGTCTTGGAGACAGGCCGTCACAGCAGTCCGAACCTCGCCGATCCCCGCGATCACGCCCTCGACGTTCTGCGCGCGCCGAGAAGAGCGATCAGGTGACCACCGACGCATTGTCAGATCGCCGCGATCGCGAACCTCTACCCCGACCCGCTCGAGCCTGCTCAGCAGGTCCGCCTCGCGCAAGCGCCACGGAGCGAGCTCCTGCCCCGGCGCGTACGCCCCAACGCTCGAGGGAGCACCGATGACGCCAACGACCCGCATCGGCTCCACGGTACCTACTCCCCGGCCTGAACGCGCCGCAACCCTCACCACTTGGTCGATTTCTGCCGTTCGCAATTCGGGGAAGATGCACGCCGCAGCACGACAGCGCCACTAGATGAGATAGTCGCTTGCCAAGTCAGCGGCGTACAACGCATCTGGGGTCTTGCTGCTCTGGAGCACCCCTTCGCGCACGGTGGCGTTCTTCAGATCGAGTACTCGCATCAAGTTCCCGATCTGGCTGACGGCCTCGATGCGGTGGAACTCGTCACCGAACTTCTCTGCGAATCGTGCCAGGCCTTGCAGCTTGACGAGCGAGTCCTCGAGATGATGTCCGTGCGGATCAACGATCAATGGGCGCACGGCCCCACCAACCTCACTGAAGAAGATGAAGTCGGGGTGCATCGAGCGCCAGTTCCCGACCTCGTCTCGATAGGCGACACCAACCGAATCGACAGCCTGGCGTGGCGGGTTGCGGTACCACGCCACGACATCCGGTCGCGACAGCTCGATGGTGACGACATTGCGCTCCCAGATATTCAGTGCCCCGATCGGGAACAACCCCTCCTTGTCAGCCATCAAATGGCGATCCATCGCTGGGGCCGGCGCCAGCTGTCCGGTCGTGTCGATCTCGATGTAGTCCTCTATGCGAGTCCTCGGCCGCTTGAGCTCGCCTCGCTGAGGCTCGGTCGCCAACGCGCGAATGTCCTCGTACTCCTGCTGGCGGTCGTCCGACAGCCCCTTGATTGCGACACGGTGCTCTGCGAACCAGCGTGCAGCGATCTCATCGGCCTCCCGATCAACCTTGATCCGCACGTCCTTCGCCGTGGCAAGCGCGGAGACCATCACGTACGCCTCTCGCAAGCTGTCGTCGTCCTCACCAGCGAGGTGATCGACGTACGACTGCGCCACGTCCGCGCCAAAGGCCTTCTTCGCATCCCCGAATCCGACCTGGATTGCGCGATCGTCCGCCTTCTCGACGATGTCGGTGTACGTCAGGCCATCCCCACCAACGGTGCCGCTGATCGCCTGGATGCGCACGGCCCAGATCTCGGCGATCGCGTTCTTCACCTGCACCTCGTGGCGGATCTTGAGCCCATCGAGCACACGATGGAGCTCGGCCCGCACCTCAGCCAACGCTCCGGCACGCAGCCCGTCTGCGGACAGCGCCAGCGCGAGCGTCACGAGCCGCTTGACGGGCGCGGCACCACGCTGCGGAATCGTCATCGTCGGCAGCGCATCCCAGGCCCCCCATACCTCCGGGCCCAACTCCTCGTTCGGGGCTAGGAGGCATTCCTCGATGACCGTCTTACGGCTCGACGGATCCGGAACGCCCTCGGTCTGGCCCGTCAGGAATTTCACGACATTCCCTGCAGTCGCGCGATCGAAGAACGGAAGGATGCAGTCCACGGAGTTCAGCTTCTCGTCGCCGGGCACACGACGTGCCAACGGGTTGCGCACCATCC
>CAMLNW010000120.1 GCA_946481495.1 uncultured Actinomycetes bacterium | reverse complement strand
TGTAGGCGGCCGACGAGCTCAAAGTGAAATTGGGCCATACCGGGCCAGAATTGGGCCAACCTGAAACGGCGAAGGCTTGGCCCAATTTCTCGGCTCAGCAACCCCAGGATTCCGGCGTTTCGGGCCATCATCCGATCTCCAACCCGAGAGCTTCGACACGCTCGCGGCCCTGGTCAGTCAGCCGCTTCATGTGCCCGGCTCCCTCAAGGTCGCCGCCGTCGAGCAGGCTCCGCCATGCTCGC
Source organism: uncultured Actinomycetes bacterium (assembly GCA_946481495.1). The sequence goes on along the minus strand of CAMLNW010000120.1, from coordinate 7,982 downwards.
GTGAATGTGCCGCTGGGATCGCTGGGGTTCTTCTCCCCGGCCGCCCCGGCGGCTCCCTTCCGCGTCCACGCTTGGTCAGGCGCGGCGGCGAAGACCCTCAGCACCTTCTCGGCAGCTTCGATCTCGGCCGTCTCGCCTTCGACCCTGCCGCCGTACTCGACCACCATCGACAGCAGCCGCTCGCGATCATCCTTGACGCCGCGCACGATGGTTCGTTCCTCGCGTTCGTCGTGACCGTCGCGGCCCTTGGCTACCGAGAACAGGAACTCCTTAGCGGTGTCATAGCCGCCCTCGTCGCGAGGCGTCGGCGTGTAGCGACCGGCGGCCGTCAGCGTCATATGAACGTCAGCCTGTCCCGCCCACTGTCGAGCGCCCATCATCGCGTAGCCGGCGTGCCGCTTTTCCTGAGCGCCGGGCTTGCGTTCGTGGTGGAGGATCACTACGGCGAGGTTGAAGCGCTCCGCCAGCGGTCGCAGCGTGGACGTGTAGAGGTCTACGACCGCGTCATTGTCGTTTGTGTCCACGGCGAGCGCAGCCATCGCCGTATCAATGACGACGAGATCGGGCCGGAAATCCTCGCATTCCTCATGGAGCCATTGCGTCCACCGATCGACACCTACGCGGATTCCCTTGCGTCGGTAGTAGCGGAAGCGGTCACGGTCGGCGTTGTCGATCCCCAGGGCCGCTAGACGGGAGTGAACGACGCGAGCCGGGTTTTCCTCGTCTACGTAGAGGACACGGCTAGCCGTCGTCTCGCGACCTAGCCAGTCCTCACCCTTGAGGACGCGGGCGCTTGCGTCCTGCCAGTGGATTGACTTCGCGGCTCCCGTATCGCCCGAGCAGACATTCACGGTCGCCCGTTCGATCAGGTTGCGGATCAGCCAGTCCGGTTCGGAAATCGGCTTGGTGAAGTCGAACGCCTCCGGCTCTACCGTGACAGCGCGCAGCGTCTTGCCGGCGGTCTCGGCGTCACGGGCAGCCTTGGCCCTCACTCGCGCGCCGAACGTCTCGCGTTCGTCAGTAGGTAGATCGGCACTCACGCGCTGGATCGCCGCCGCGACGGCCTGGCCGTCTGACGGGTCTACCCCGTCGAGTGTCAGCGATACGGCTACGTCGAGCAGGGCGTCTGTCGAGTTGGTACCCTTAGTCACGGTTCGTTACGTTCATTGGGTTCTGGACGTGCATTAGAAAAGCGCTGTCGGGCTTCATCGCCCGGCGGCGCTTTCTTCGTTCTGGATCAGTGCCGGATCGTCCGACATCAAGACCGTTACGGGGTAGCCCGTGGCCGCTTCAAGGCCCGGCCAATTCCAGTGTGTCGGGTAGGTCTGTCCCCGTTCCCAGTTCCAGACAGTTTGATACGAGACGTTTGCTCGATCAGCGAGCGCGCGGAGCGATAGTCCGCGCTTGGTTCGTAGGCGCTTCAGGTTCGTCACGGCTTCCTTCTTGTTCGGTTTGACTTACCTCTAAAGGGTATCAAGGGAGGGTGACAACTTCCGGTGACTCTGGCAGTCGTGAGGGCACGCGGGATCGTGAGTTATCGGCGCGTGGCAACCCCAGGAACCCGCGCCCCGAACGGGGTTGACCGTTATCCTCGCGTCGATACGCGAAGGTGGTACGTAACTCCGCCGGCCCGCTCTGTAGCTGAGATCGCGCGGAATCGGCGCGTGGTACGGATTAGAGAGTCAGCGCGTCTGCGCGAGTGCGGACCCTGAGTAGCGCAGCGTCAAGGCGCAGACTGTCGAGGTCGCGTTGCACGTCCAACCAAGCCATGCGGCGGTCGATGTCGGCGGAGTGCGCTAGTGCAGCGATCCCGGCATAGGCATCGTCGCCCGCGTTCAGCGCCTTACCTTCGACCACGGCGAAGCCCGTTCGGGCGTGGACCGGGACCGGCGTAACGCTTACTTCCGTGAGATCGACGGCGGCGATCCGCTGCCCTGCCGCAGTTAGCTTGCGGCGGAAGAACCCTCCTACGCTCAGCCCCTTGATCGAACCCTTCTTGATCGCGCTGTAGATCCAGTGAAGCGGCGAGGACTCCGGCTGATAGTCCACTCGCGCCTTTAGCCATGCGCCTTGACCTGGAACCTCAGTTAGCGACAGCACTTCACCAATCGCCATGTCGTGCTTATGGTGGTAACACAGCGGCCGGTTGCCACCTACAAACGCCTTCACCCCGTCCGCGAACGCGCCTTCAATGAAGTTCTCGCCCTGGCGGTCGGTGCCGTCGAAGCGGACTGCCCATCCTTCAATGGTGAGATCGCCGTTAGCGGCGGCCTCAGTTCGCAGAGACTTGCCCTCTGCGATGAATGGGGTAACGGTGGTCGAAGTGTTCACCCCTTCATCGTCCCAACAGGTGTGCCAACGGCGGCGCGGACCACCCCGCGAGCCTTGGCAAGGTGACACGTATCCTTTAGGGAGTGAGTGACGAAGACCAGACAACCGAAGACACGATCCGCGCGAAGCTTGCCGAGGTAGAAGACGAGTTCCGCAACACCCGCGAGCAGGAGACGTTTTTCCGACATAAGGCAGACGAGGCCGCCACGCTGCGCCAGCAGCTAATTGGTAAGGCGGCTGCGTTCCGTGAACTGCTACCGACTGACGCCGAGGTAGAGGCGGAGCCGGCGTGAGTTTCCTAGACGACATTCGTTCCAAGCGCGGCGAACGCAAGCTAAGCCGGCCACCGCGCGACCCGAGCGCGGCGTCACAGGCCAACCCCGGCGATGTAGTGATTTTCGAGCCGTGGGCTGCGCCGAGCGAGCGCGACAAGCCAAGTGAGTCCGAGGCGAGGCGCGAGGGCGCACGCGCGTCGGCTGAAGTGCTGCGCCGCCAGCAGGAAGCGCGGAAGGCTCCCAATGAGTGACCTAATCGGGCGCGTCTTCCGACGCCGCGAACTACAGGGCGACGAGTACGACGTGGTGCGAATCGTCGGCTTCATTCGGTCGGAAGAAGTGACCGAGCCTGTAATGCAGCCGGTCGCGCATGGTGAGTCGGTCAAGGTCGATGCTGACAAGTTCGCTGAGCACTACACGTCTGTAGGCGTGAAGCAGATCGAGCGCGTCGCGCCTGAGAACGGCCGGTACGGCTGGGGCGATGTTGCAGGCTCCGCCGCACGCGGCGAGCCGACGCAGACCGACTACGCGGCCCTTCTAGAAGACGACCCGAGCGACGACGCAAGGCGTCGCCTAGCGGCATTGGAGACCCCGAATGACTGACACACTCAAGCGAAAGCCAAAGGCTGACAAGGCACTCCCGCCCGAGGTCCGCGTCGTCGGCACTATCGACGGCGGGCCGGTGCTGATCGACGCCGAGCATTTCGGTTCGCCGTTCCGACTGACACCTAACGAGTTCGCGGTCAACTACGGCGGCAATCCTGACCCTCAGCCGACCGAGGCTGAGGTAACTCAGGCACGCGCCAATGCGCAGAACGCTGAGGCGATCAGCACGTACACGCGCGGCGATCAGCCGCCGGCCGCTGACCTTCACGCGCTGCGTCGCCACGTGGCAGCCGAGGGCCGCCCCGTCGAGACACCGGAAGAACGGTTCGCAGCCGATGGAGACTGACCTAGACGTGATTCAAGAGCGGCTTGACGCGCTCTACCGCCGCCAAGCGCAGCGCGAGCGGGAAGCGCGCCGCGCTCGCCAAGAGCGCGCTCGCGCTCGCCAAGAGCGCGCTCGCGCCGGCCGGCCGCAGACCGAACGGACCAAGGCGAAGCTGAGCGCCATCACCTACGCGCACAATCGCGAGGTCGCGCTAGCTGATCCTGACATCCACCCTCTGCGCCGGGCGCGACTCACCTATGGCGGCGACGGCCTGACTCAAAAGGCGCTTGCGGAAAAGGCGCTAGTGGACGTGACGACGATCCAAGACATCGAGTGCCGCCGCATCGACGCAACGGCGATCACGGGCGCACGGCTCGCCCGCGCTCTGGATACGGCTGCCGACGAGCTGGGCCTATGAGGCTGCCGGCGATCCTCCGCCGCGCTGCCGCCGCGCAGCGCCGAGACGACGCGCCAGCGCTGTCGAGCCTCACCAAGCCGAATCAGTCGGTCGAGGCGGCCTACGAGGCTGCGATGAACGCGGCCGAGGCTCGCTACGAGGCCGAGGTCGCAGAGATCGACCGCCGCTTTGAGGCTGCCCGTGGCTAGCTGCGCGTCGCCGGCATGTGACGGTCCCGCCACCATTCAGGGCAAGTTCTCCATGTGGTGCGACGATCACGGGACGCTCTTGGCCGAGGTACGAAAGTCGATGCGCGGCAAGTCTGGTCCGAGGCCCGTCAAGCGCAAGCTGACCGCTGCCGAAAAGACGGCGCTGATCGAGTCGAACGCCTTGAAGCTGGCTCGCGCTGCCGTCGAGCAACCCGGCCGACCCGATGGGCCAAAGCTGCTGGGGCTGGGCTGGGAGTCAGACGCCTACCAGGACGCCGTGACTTTCGCCAAGCGTCGGGGTTGGCTGACGCTCAGCAATCACTCGCATATTCACCCCGGCGGGGTCGCGCCGCCGGCTGAGGTCGAGGCGAAGGCGGAGCCGGTGCGCCCGCGCGGGACGCTTGCCCATGACCGTGCCCTCGCGCTCGCCCGTGCGGTTCACGCCGCCGGCTGGCTGTCTGGCGATGCGGTGGCTGAGGTCGCAGGCTGTCAATCCACGCCGCTACGTCGGGCTACGCGGATCGCTCGCGAGGCCGGCTGGATCGAGTGCGGCCGAGGACGGCCGGGCTACTCGGCTGGCGAGATCGCGCCGCCGGCCGCCTAGCAACCCCAGGACCGATACAGCCTGATCGTGTTAGGGTCGCTGGGCGGTCTCGCCTGGCGGTCAACCGTCGTCTGAGCGGCGGCCCTCTAGCGCTTCGATCCGTTGTCTACGCCGGCAAGCCAAGTCAAGGGATCGGGGTAGGGACTCTACGGTCCCTGAGACCGCTACCTCTCCCCGGCTACGGCTTCAGGCCGTCGAACAGCTCGCCGGGATCGACCTTCAGCGCGGCGGCAATGACCACGATGGTCTGTAGGCGCGGCTCGCGTTCGGCGCGCTCCAATCGAGAGACGGCCGTGAAGTGCAGGCCGGACGCATCGGCCAAGTCCTCAAGGCTCATGCCGGCCGCCTTCCGCGCCTTGCGGACGTTGCGCCCGAACCGCTTTTGATTGCTCGCAGCCGACACGGCGGCGAACCCTTCCGACGTTTGACGTATCCGGCCAGAGCCACAACGTCAAAAAGTGCAGGATCGTCGGCGTCCCTCCCGCTTGACGACCGGCGGCTATTCTAGCTTGCTAGCGCGGAAATCTCAAGTCACGCTAGCGTGACGAAACTGGTAGAATCCCCAAACAAGAATGCCGAGCGATCCAACAGCCCCGCAGCAGCCGCTAGAGAGCTACCTAGCGTCATTCCTGAACCCCGACTACCGGGAGCCGCGCGGTGCCCTGGGGATGCTCCGACTGTTGGAGCCGACGCGGATTGCGCTCCGCGACTACGAGCGCCAGCTAGTCGCTCAGGCACGCGCTGAGCGCGCATCGTGGGAGCAAGTAGGCGACGCGCTGGGCGTCCCTAAGCAAACCGCGCATCGAAGGCATCGCCTTGACTGACACGCTCACAGTCGTCGTCTACGCGGCGAAGTCCACCGTTGACGAGAAGGGTTCGATCCCGCAGCAGATCGAGGCGTGCAAGAGCTACGCCGCGACTAACGGCTGGCATGTGGATTCGGTCGAGTCCGACGAGGCCGCGAGCGCCTACAGCGGCAACCGGGGCAAGGGGCTAGAGACCGCCCTGAATCGCGCCGCTGAGATCGCCAAGACCGGCAAGCCCGCCGGCATTCTCGTTTGGCATTCCAACCGGATCGCGCGCGGCAGCGGCGACGAGCATTCCAAGCACCTAATCGAGTACCTGTTCCTGGCGCGCAAGAGCAAGTTCGAGCTTCGATCCGTTTCGGACGATGCCACCTTCTCTAACTCCATCCTCACGTTTCTCATGGGCGAGATGGCGCACCAAGATTCAGTGGCAAAGAGCGCCGTGGTCAAGCGCGCAATGGCGGATCGTCGCGAGCGCGGCCTGCACACTGGCGGGAGAATCTTCGGCTACCTCCGCGACGACGAGAAGGGGTTGAAGCCGAACCCTGACCAAGCGCCAACCGTCCAACGGATTTTCAACCTGATTGCCGGCGGCAAGTCTCAGGCCGAGGTTGCCCGCATCCTGAATCAGGATGGCGTCAAGCCTCTACGCGGGCGACAGTGGCAGCAGGGCAGCATTTCGATGCTGCTACAGCGCCGGACCTATCTAGGCGAGATTCAGGACGGCGAAGGCGGCTGGCGGGAGGCTGCGCACGCCGCCATCGTGGACGCCGACGTGTGGGACGCTGCCAATGCCAAGCGCGAGACCGCCGCCGCACGTCGCGGACGTGGCGGCGGTCCACGTCCAAAGGCCGGGCACCTTCTCCCCGGCAAGGTGCTGCGCCATCGGTCGTGCGGCTGGGCCATGACTCCGGTGTCCAACGATGCGAAGAAGGACGGGACCGTTACCGGCGTCTATGAGTGTTCGGGTCGCAAGGGCGGCGTGTGCGACGGGTTCCGCGTGTCGATGGAGTCCGTAGACGAGTCGATCATCAGCTACCTGGCGGAAGTCGGCATCGACGCGGGCGAGTCGCTGAGGCTGATCCAAGAGGCGACCGACACGACGCGGCAGGCACGCAAGGCAGCCCTAGAGTCAGCACGCGGCGAGGTTGGCCGCGTAGAAGCCGAGCGGGCGCGCATGTGGCGAATGTTCAAGGCGGGCGACCTGGACGCTGAGGACTGGCGAGACTTCAAGGCTGAGCATGAGGGCGAGAAGGCAGCCGCTACGGCGACCGTCGAGCGGTTGGAGGCTCAGACTGCCGGCGAGGCCGACCCTGCCGCCATCGTCCCGGCGGCTGCCGACGCGCTAGCCATCGTTCGGGCTTCGATGGCGGCCGGCGACTCTGACGCCGTTAGGAGCGCCCTGGAAGCCCTATTCGACCATTTTGAGATCGACCGGGTCGAGAACATGCCCGAGCAGGTTCTGATCGCCAGCGCCGACGACATGCGCGCCGCGCGCAGCGCGCTACGCGAGCAGATCGCGCAAGTCGAGGCAGCGGCCGGTAAGACGGTCGCGCAGGCGGACGCTGAGTATTGGGCTGAGCAGGCCGCGCTAGACAATGCGACCGACGCCGCCGAACCCGAGCCGGACGCCGCCGATCCTGAGCTTGACCCTGACGGGCTAATGATCCTGCCGGTCCCGAGCGAGGCCGCTCTAGCGTCGATCATCGAGGACGGCGAGCCGGTGCGGCTAGTGGATGAACGCGGAAGGGCGGTGTTCAGACGTGTCCCTCTTGCCGAGCCGGGCCTAGACCCGGCGACCAACAACAACGGCTTCGGAACGTGGTCGTCGGCCCCGCGCGCGAAGCTGCGGACGCGGTCGGCCTCACTGGCGCGACCGCTGATCACGATCACCGGCAGGTCAGGGTCGATCCGCGACGTCATCCCGTCCGCCGAGCGCACCCGGTCGAGCAAGACCAGTCCGCTGCCGTCTTCGAGCCCCAGATCCAGCAGCACGAGGGCTGGATGGCGGACCTCGATCTGACGCACCCCCTCGGCGGCGCCGCTCGCCACCGCGACGCGATAGCCGTCGGCTACGAGGTTGTCGGCGAGATACTCAGCGGTCGATTCGTCGTCTTCAACTATCAAGAGCGTTTGGTTCATGGCCGATGAAGTCACGGCCGCGAAAAACTCGCCCCCCATCGGGTGCAATTCACGTTGCAATCCGTCCGGGCGAGAAGGGAACGGGGCTAGGATGCCGACGCGCATTGCGGCTGGCCCCGCCACTGCAGCGCGCCTCCTATGGACAGCACCAAACGTGGAAATTACGAGTCGGGCGCCGACTACGTGCTCGAGTATGGCGAGCTGAAGTTCACGTTCAACGAGCGTGACTTCACCGAGCGTGTCGAGCAGGCGGCGACCAAGCTCGGCTTCGTCGGCGGACCGCTCGG
>CAMLNW010000119.1 GCA_946481495.1 uncultured Actinomycetes bacterium | reverse complement strand
GACTACGCCGACGAGATCCTCAACACGCTCGAGATCAACCTCGAGAAGTTCACCGCCGCCGTCCAGCGCGGCCGCGACCGCCTCCAAGGCCGCGAGGAGGCCGAGGTCTCCTAGACCGGCTGCGGTGCTCGCTAGGGTCGAAGCATGGCCCAGCGAATTGACGAGTTCGACGTAGGAACCTTGCGGCTTGCCTCCGGCGAGGCGCGTCAGCTCGAATTCGAGGTTCCCGTCGAGGAGCTCGCCTTCGGCGCCCAGACCTACAGCGCCGGCGGCCACACCGACGCCCGCCTCGACGTCACCCGCACCACCTCCGGCCACGCGCTGCGCCTCCGCTTCGCCGTCGACCTGCACGGCCCCTGCACCCGCTGCCTCGAGGACGCGAATGCCCGCGTCGACGTCGACGCCCGCGAGGTCGACCAGCCCGGCGACTCCGTCGAGCTCCGCTCCCCCTACGTCAAGGACGACGTCGTCGACCTCAGCGCCTGGGCCCGCGACGCCCTCGCACTCGCCCTCCCAACCCGCATCCTCTGCAACGACGACTGCCGCGGCCTCTGCACCGTTTGCGGCACCAACCTCAACGAGAACCTCGACCACGCCCACGACCCCGAGCCAGATCCTCGCTGGGCCAAGCTGTCGGAGCTGAAGCTGGACTAGGCGTTAGGGATCGGGGGCGCGCTTCCCGCGGGTCCTGTCTCCGATTTTGGTCTGGGTGCTCGCAAGCTCCGCCCCAGACGCAAAATGCGTCGCCACCCGCGGCGGCCAACGCTGAGTCCCGTACCACCCACTCGGCGGCGTTTGGAGCAAGAGAGCCTCGAAGGTCGAGACGCTTCTGCTGTGTAGCCCGAAGCGTTCCGACCTTCGAGGCCATTGCGCTCCCTACCACGCTCCATCTCGTTGTACAGGGACCGATGTTGTGCCTCCGCGGGTGGCGACGATTTTGCGTTCGCGGCGCAGGAACGAGCACGTGAACCAAAATCGGAGACAGGACCCGCGGGAAGCGCGCCCCTGAACCCTACGCCGTAGTACCCAGCACGCGCAGCAGCTCGGAGAGCGAGGTCTTGCCAGCGCGGACCTTGGCGAGGCCGTCGTCGCGGAGGCGGCGCATGCCTTGCTTGACGGCTGCGGCGGCGATCTCCTCGGCGGTGCGCTTCTCGACGATCAGGGCGCGGATCTCGTCGGTGATCTCCATCAGCTCGTAGAGGCCGACGCGGCCGCGGTAGCCGGTTTGGCCGCAGCGGACGCAGCCCTCGCCGGCTTCGTGGCCGGTGAATCCTCCGTCCGCGGCGGAGAAGCCGTTCTCGGCGAGGGCGTCGGCGCTGATCTCGGTCTCGACGCGGCAGTTCTCGCAGAGGCGGCGCGCGAGGCGCTGGGCGACGACGACGCTGATGCCGGAGGCGACGAGGAAGGGCTCGATGCCCATCTCGATCAGCCGGGCGACGCTCAGCGGGGCGTCGGTGGTGTGCAGCGTGGAGAGGACGAGGTGGCCGGTGAGGGCGGACTGGATCGCGATCTGGGCGGTCTCGCGGTCGCGGATCTCGCCGACCATCATCACGTCGGGGTCGGCGCGCATCATTGAGCGCAGGCCGGCGGCGAAGTCGAGTCCGATCTTCGGGTTGACCTGGATCTGCTTGATGCCGTCGAGCTCGTACTCGACCGGGTCCTCGATCGTGATCAGCGTCCGCTCGGGGTTGTTGATCTCGCTCAGCGAGGCGTAGAGCGTGGTCGACTTGCCGGCGCCGGTCGGGCCGGTCGCGAGCACGCAGCCGTGGAGCTGCGAGATCGCTTTGCGCAGGCGGGCGACGTCGTCGGGCTCGAAGCCGAGATGGTCGAGGTCGAGGATGCCGCGGCCCTTGTCGAGCACGCGCATCACGACCGACTCGCCGTGGACGGTCGGCAGCGTGGCGACGCGGATGTCGATCGTGCGGCCGTCGACGGTCAGCCCGATGCGCCCGTCCTGCGGCAGCCGCCGCTCGGCGATGTCGAGGTTGGCCATGATCTTCACGCGCGACACGAGGCCGGAGACCATCGCCTTCGGGACGGTCGTGGAGTCGCCGACGACGCCGTCGACGCGCAGCCGGACGCGCATCGCGCCGGACTCGCTGTCGAAGTGGATGTCGGAGGCGCCGCGCTCGACGGCCTCGGCGACGATCGAGTTGACGAGCTTGACGACGGGCGCGTCGTCGGCCGACTCGCGCAGGTCGATCACCTGCGCCTCGGGCTGCTCCTCGACCTCGGCGACGGTGCTGTCGAGCCGCGACAGACGGCCGAGCAGCAGCTCGATGTCGTCGTCGGTCGCGACGACCATGCGGACGTCGTAGCCGGTCATCATCGACAGGTCGTCGGCGGCGAGGATGTTCGACGGGTCGGAGGTAGCGACGAGCAGCGTGCGCTCGTCGGCGAAGACGATCGGAACGGCGCGGTGGCGGCGCAGCACCGCGGGGTCGACGAGCGATGTCGCGCCCGGGTCGATGTTGGCGACGTTGAGGTCGACGTGGTCGACGCCGTAGCGCTCGCCGACCGCTCGCGCGAGCTGGTCGGCGGTGACGATGTCGCCCTCGAGCAGCGTGCGACCGGTCGTCGAGCCGGTCTGGCGCGCCTCCTCGACGGCGCGCTCGACCGCCTCGCGGCTGGCGAAGCCGAGCTCGACGATCACGTCGCCGATTCGTCGCGCTGCCCCACCGCGTGGGCTGGGAGGCGTGAATCCGGCTAGGGACGGGCTGGGCTGATCGGCAGTTGCTCCTGACACCTTTCCGGTATCGGCAGCCACTGCGGAAGGTTGAGTCCTGAGATCAGCGGCCGGTAGAGCCGAATCCGCCATCGCCACGCACGGTCTCGTCGAGGCTGTCGACCTCGATCAGCTCTGGAGCTTCGTGGCGGACGATCACCAGCTGGGCGATCCGATCCCCGGGCGCGACGTCGAAGGCCGCTTCGCGGTCGGTGTTGAGCAGCAGGACGCGGACCTCGCCGCGATAGCCGGCGTCGATCAGGCCGGGCGCGTTGACGAGCGATATGCCGTGGCGGGCGGCGAGACCCGAGCGCGGCAGGACCAGGCCCGCATGGCCCTCGGGGATCGCGACGGCGACCCCCGTCCCGATGCTGGCGCGCCCTCCCGGCGGCAGCGACGCCGTCTCCGATGCGCGCAGGTCGTAGCCGGCGTCGTCGTCGTGGGCGCGGGTCGGGGCGGCGGCGTTGTCGTCCAGCCGCGCGAAGCGCAGCCTCATCCGGCCCCGTTCGAGGAAGCCAGACCGGCGCCGTTGGATTCGAAGCGCTCGAAGCGCGACGCCGCGCTGACCGGCACCCGCGCCCGCACGCGCACGCCCTCGGCGGTGTCCTCGCGCTCCATCTCCCCCGCGAGGTCGTGCAGCTCCGACAGCCGCCCACCCTCGGCGTATGGCACGAGCAGGTCCATCGGCCGCAGGCTGGCGAGGAAGCGCGCCTCGATCGCCTGGCGCAGCGCCTCGAGCCCCTCCCCCGTCTCGGCCGACACCTGCACCGCCTGCGGAAAGCGGAAGCTCAGCTCACGGCGGCGCTCCTCGTCGAGCAGGTCGACCTTGTTCAGCGCGAACAGCCGCGGCCGCTCACCCGCCCCGATCTCGCCGAGCACGTCCTCGACGGCCTCGATCATCTCGGCGAGCTCCTCCTCCGGCGCTGACGCATCGGCGACGTGGAGCAGCAGGTCGGCCTCGAGCGCCTCCTGCAGCGTCGCGCCGAAGGCGTCGACGAGCTGATGCGGCAGCTTGCGGATGAAGCCGACGGTGTCGGTCAGCAGGTAGTCGCGGCCTGAGATCTCGAATGAGCGCGTCGTCGGGTCGAGTGTGTGGAAGAGCCGGTCACGGACGCCCACCTCGGCGCCGGTCAGCGCATTGAGCAGCGTCGACTTGCCGGCGTTGGTGTAGCCGGCGAGTGCGACGGTCGGTAGCGCCGCACGGTCGCGCTCGCGGCGCATCACCTGGCGGGTCCCGCCGGCGTGGACGAGCCGGCGGCGCAGCGCCGAGATGCGGTCGCGCGCCAGGCGGCGGTCGGTCTCGATCTGGCTCTCGCCCGGACCCCTTGTGCCGATTCCGCCGCCGAGGCGCTCGAGGTGGGTCCACAGCCCGCGCATCCGCGCCAGGTTGTATTCGAGCTGCGCGAGCTCGACCTGAAGCTTGCCCTCGGCGCTGTGTGCGTGGTCGGCGAAGATGTCGAGGATGATCGCCGTGCGGTCGATCACCGGCACGCCGACGGCCTGCTCGAGGTTGCGCTCCTGGCGCGGCAGCAGCTCGTCGTCGCAGGCGACGAGGTTGGCGTCGGCGTCCTTGACGGCCTGCTTGAGCTCCGCGAGCTTGCCCTTGCCGAAGTAGCGGTCGGGATCGGGCTCGGGACGCTTCTGCGTCATCTCCCCGACGACGGCGGCGCCGGCGGTGCGCAGCAGCTCGCGCAGCTCGCCGAGATCGGCCTCCTCCGGCCCGGCGGCGATGCAGAGCGCACGCTGGCGAGCACGTGGCGTTCGCTGGACCTCGCCGTAGCGGCTCTGGCCCGTGCGTCCGTTGCGTCCTCGATCCATCCATCGACCAGTCTAGGCGGTGGTTAGGATCGCTGGATGAAGATCTTTGTGACGGGCGGAACGGGGTTCATCGGTGGCCATGTCGTGCGCCAGCTGCGAGCCCGTGGCGACGACGTCGTGGCGTTGGTGCGCTCGCCGGAGAAGGCGACCGCGCTGCGCGAGCTCGGCTGCGAGCTCGTCGAGGGCGACCTGTCCGACGACGCGGCGATCGCCAAGGGCATGGCGGGCGCTGAGGCGGCGATCCACGCCGGAGCGGTCTACAAGGTCGGCATCCCGAAGTCGGAGTTCCCGGCGATGTTCGAGTCCAACGTCGCCGGCACCGAGCGCGTGCTCGACGCGGCGGTCTCAGCCGGCGTCTCGAAGGTCGTCTACGTATCGACGTGCGCGATCTTCGGCGACACCCACGGCAAGGTCGTCGAGGAGGGCTTCCGCCGCGACAGCGAGTTCCCGAGCGAGTACGAGCGCACCAAGACGCTCGCCCACGAGCTGGCCGAGGACCGGATCGCCGGTGGAGCGCCGATCGTGATCGTCCAGCCGGGCGGCGTCTACGGACCCGACGACCACTCCGAGGTCGGCAACATGATCGAGCAGGCGCGCACCGGCAAGCTGCCGGCGAAGATGTTCCCCGAGGCCGGCTTCATGTTCTGCCACGTCGAGGACATCGCCGCCGGCATCGTCCTCGCGCTCGACAAGGGCGCGGTCGGCGAGTCCTACGTCCTCTCCGCGGAGCAGTCGACGATCGGCGAGCTGATCGACCGCGTCGCCTCGATCGCCGGCCGCAAGCCACCGCGCTTCACGATGCCCGGCTTCATCCTCAAGGCCTCCGCCCCTTTCGGTTCCGTCGTCGGCCCGCTACTCGGCTTCCCGCCGAACATCCGCGAGCTGATCGACAGCTCTGACGGCGTCACCTACTGGGCCATCGTCGAGCTCGGCTTCGCCCCGCGTGATCTCGACACCGGCTTGCGCGAGACGCTCGCCGCCGCCGACTGACGCTCGGGGCTCAGGCGGCGAACGTCGACAGCCCGGTCGCGACGGCGAAGCCGAACGTCGTGACCAAACCCGCCACACGGCCGCCCTTGCGCGCCGCCTCGGGAATCATCGAATCGATCAGCATCGTCAGCAGCGCACCGGCGGCAAAGCCGTCGATCGCCGCCTGGAGCTCGTTCGACGCAACCGACGCGAGCCCATAGCCCGCCACCGAGGCCAGCGTGCAGACGCCCGCGATGGCGAGCCAGATGCCCAGCACGCTGCGCCGTGGGCGACCGCCTTCGTGCATCGCAGTCGCCGAACCGATCGCCTCCGGCAGGTTCGAGACGAAGATTGCGACGACCAGCCCGACGCCGACCGACCCGCCCGCCGCGATCCCGATGCCGAGCACCAGCTGCTCGGGGATCCCGTCGAGGAAGGCGCCCAGTGCCAGGCCGTTGCCGGCGCCCGACGATCCGGATGCCCGGTCGAGCAGGCTGTCGAGCGTGTAGTAAGTCAGTGCGCCGGTGGCGAGGCCGATGCCGACCGACGCCCCGCTTCCGAGCGCCAGTCCCTCCTCGGCCAGCTCGAAGCTGACCGCGCTGATCAGCGCGCCGGCGCCGATCGTCCCAGTCGCGCGCGAAGGTGAGCAGCGCGCCGATGACGAGCGACGCCGCCGCCAGCGAGCCCCAGGCGAGCGCCTCGATCATCCTCGCGACCCCGACCGCGGTCGCCCGCGGTCAGCCCCCCAGGCTCGCGCGCAGACGCTCCATCGCCTCGGCGAGGCGCTCGTCGGGCACCGTCAGCGAAATGCGGAAGAAGCCCTCGCCGTTGGGGCCGTAGGCGCCTCCGGGCGATACGACGACAGCGGATTCCTCGAGCACGAGCTCGCAGTAGGAGGCCGACGTGTGGCCCTCGGGGACCGGCGCCCAGACGTAGATCGTGCCCTGCGGCGAGCGGACGTCGACGCCGATCGCGCGCAGCGCGTCGACGACGAGGTCGCGGCGGCGGGCGTAGACGGCGCTCATGTCGCGCGCGATCTGGTCGCCCTGCTCCGACAGCGCCTCGACGGCGGCGAGCTGGATCGCCTCGAACATGCCCGAGTCGATGTTCGTCTTAAGCTTCCAGTAGGCCGCGACAGCCTCGGCGTTGCCGACGATCGCCGCCGTTCGCCAGCCCGTCATGTTGTAGCCCTTCGACAGCGAGAAGATCTCGACGCCAACATCCTTGGCGCCCGGCGTCTCGAGGAAGCTCGGTGCGATGTAGCCGTCGAACGTCGTCTCGGTGTAGGAGGCGTCGTGGACGACGAGGATGTCGTGAGTACGGGCGAACTCGACGACCTGCTCGAAGAAGCCCTCCGGAGCCACGGCGCCGGTCGGGTTGTTCGGGTAGTTGAGGTACATCAGCCGCGCCGCCTCGCGCGCCTCGAACGGGATCGCGTCGAGGTCTGGGACGAAGCCGAGCTCCGGCACCAGCGGCATCAGCACGCTCTCGGCGCCGGCGATCAGCGGACCGCCGGTGTAGACCGGGTAGCCGGGATCGGCCGCCAGTGCGACGCTGCCCGGGTCGAGGAAGGCGAGGTTGAGGTTGAAGACGCACTCCTTAGCGCCGAGCGCCGGGATGATCTCGGTCTCCGGGTCGAGCGTCACGCCGAAGCGGCGCGCGTAGAAGTCGGCGATCGCTTGCCGATACTCAGCGCGGCCACGGTTCGACGGGTACTGATGAGTGCCCGGGTCGGCGGCCGCCGTCGCGAGCGCGTCGACGACCAGCGCCGGCGTCGGCGTATCCGGGTCGCCAATGCCGAGGCTGATTACGTCGATGCCGGCCGCCTTCTTGTCGGCGATCTTGCGCTCCAGCTCGGCGAACAGATACGGGGGCAGGCGGTCCAGCCGCGCGCTCGTCTTCATGCCTCTCTCAATGCCTCCAGGAATTCAGGGCTCAGCTCACCCGCGTAGACGGGTACTGCCCAGCCGGTCAAGTTGACGTGCAGATCCTCCCCCACCTCGACCTCGAGGTCGCCGCCGTCGAGATGGACGGTCACGGGGCTGTCGAGGCCGCGCAGCACGGCCGCAACGGCCGCCCCCGTCGCGCCGGTCCCCGACGACATCGTCTCGCCGACACCACGCTCGAAGATCCGCGCCCGGATCGAGCTGTCGGACTCGCGCCGCCAGAACGAGACGTTGGTCCGATTGGGAAACAGCTCGTGATGCTCGATCGCCGGCCCGATCGCCGGCAGGTCGAGGGCCTCCAACCCCTCCGGCACTTCGATCGCGCACTGCGGGTTGCCGATCGAGACGAATTGGAAGTCGTAGTCGCGGCCGTTGGCGGTCAGCGTGCCGCGGCCGTCGTAGCTGTTCGACGTCAGCCTTGCCCGCCCCATGTCGACGGTGCAGGTCGTCGGCCCGGTGATCCGCGGCCGGATCTCGCCGGCGGCGGTCTGGATTCCGAAGCTGTCGTGCTCGGTCCAGCCGGAGCGGCGTAGGTACATCACCGCCTCGCGGACGCCGTTGCCCGATAGCTCGGCTTCGGAGCCGTCCGGGTTGAAGATCCGCAGCGACGCGACGAAGCCGTCCGCGGTCGGCTGGTCGAGCAACAGCACGCCGTCCGCCCCCACGCCGCTGTGCGGTGCGCAGAGCGCCCGCACCCGCGCCGGCAGGCGTCCGGGCTTGCCCAGGTAGACCGCGTGGATCGGCGCCTTGTCGCGCGGATTGATGGCCTCCAGCACCGG
>CAMLNW010000118.1 GCA_946481495.1 uncultured Actinomycetes bacterium | reverse complement strand
GGTTCCGCCGCCGAGATCGAAGACCAAGATCGTCTGGTCCTCGCCCTCCTTGTCGAGCCCGTAGGCAAGCGACGCGGCGGTCGGCTCGTTGATGATCCGCTTGACGTCGAGGCCGGCGACCTTGCCGGCGTCCTTGGTCGCCTGGCGCTGGTCGTCGTTGAAATAGGCCGGGACGGTGATCACCGCGCTGTCGACGGTGTCGCCGAGGTAGGCCTCGGCGTCGGCCTTCAGCTTCTGCAAGATCATCGCGCTGATCTCCGGCGGCGAGTACTCCTTGCCGGCCGCCTTGACGCGCGCGTCGCCGTTCGGGCCGCGGACGACCTCGTACGGGACGATCGTCTCCTCCTCCTTGACCTCGGCCTCCTTGCGGCCCATGAAGCGCTTGATCGAGAAGATCGTGTTCTCGGGGTTGGTCACGGCCTGGCGCTTGGCCGGCGCGCCGACGAGGCGCTCCCCGCTGTCGGTGAAGGCGACTACCGACGGCGTCGTGCGCGCGCCCTCGGCGTTCTCGACGACCGTGGGCTCGCCACCGTCGAGCACCGCCATGCACGAGTTGGTCGTGCCTAGATCGATTCCGATGGTCTTGCCCATCGCGTCTGCTCCTCTACTGGCTTACGGAAGAAAATCTAAGCGTCAGTGTGACAGATCTTTCTCCGAGCGTCCACGCCCGTACGGGCAGATGCGCAGCAGCGGGCAGTTGTCGCACTGCGGCTTGCGCGCATGGCAGGTGCGGCGGCCGTGGCGAATCAGCGCGACGTGGGCCTCGATCGGGTCGGCGCCCTTGCTGAGGCGGAGCATCTCGTCGTGGCACTCGTCGAGCGACGCCCCCTCGCGGAAGAGTCCGAGCCGTGTGCCGACACGGTGGACGTGGGTGTCGACGGGAACGTCGTGGCGGCCGTAGGAGAAGAGCAGCACGCAGGCCGCCGTCTTGCGACCGACGCCGGGTAGCTCGCATAGGTAGTCGCGCGCCTCGCCCAGCGGAGCGTCGGCCATCCACGAGAGGTCCATCGAGCCGGATTCGGAGATCGCGTCGAGGATCTTCTGGATCCGCGGCGCCTTGGTGACCGCCAGGCCGCCGGGGCGGATCGCCTCGACGATCTCCTCGGGCGGCGCCTCGCGCACCGCCTCCCACGACGGGAAGCGGTCGCGTAGCCGCTCGTAGGCGACATCGCGGTTGCGGTCGTTGGTGTTCTGCGAGAGGACGGTCAGCACCAGCTCGTCGATCGGCGCGCCGTGGATGCGCGTCTCCGGCCGGCCGTACTCGGCACGCAGCCGCTCGAGGATCGTCCGCAGCCGGCGCGGGGGCGGGGGCTTCCACTCGGCGCGGCGCGGCATGGCCCGAAGCCTACGGCGACGACTCCCCTGATATGAACCGCCGCCATGGCCACTGTCGAAGAGCAGCGCGGGAGCATCGACGGAATCGAGACGCACTGGCTCGCCGCGCCCGGCGACGACCACGCCCCGGTGCTCTACGTCCACGGCGTGCCGAACGCCGGCTGGATGTGGCGCGACTTCTTGGAGAAGACCGGCGGCTATGCGCCCGACTTGCCCGGCTACGGCGAGTCCGACAAGCTCGCGAGCTTCGACTACTCAATCGCTGGCTATGCGCGCTGGTTGCGCGCCTTCGCCGACCAACGAGGACTCGACCGCTTCTCGCTCGTCATGCACGACTGGGGCGTCGTCGGGCTGGCGATGGCGCAGGAGATCCCGGACCGGGTCGAGCGGCTGGCGATCGTCTCCGGCGTTCCGCTGCTGCCGGGCTACCGCTGGCATTTCACCGCGCGTCAGTGGCGGCGCCCGCTACTCGGCGAGCTGGCGATGGGCTTCACCTTCAAGACGATGCTGCGCACCGTCACCAACCGCGGCAACCACCGGCCCGTCCCGGCCGACTTCCTCGACGCGACTTGGGAGCACTTCGACCACGGCACGCAGCGCGCGATCCTCAAGCTCTACCGCTCCTCGCCGTCCGACGTGCTGACGGCCGCCGGCAAGGACCTGGGTACGGTCCGCTGCCCGGCGCTCGTCCTTTACGGGGCCGACGACCCCTTCATCGCGGCCGCGTTCGCTCAGGACTACGCCGATGCCCTCGGTGGACCGGCGACTGCAAAGGCGCTCGTCGACGCCGGCCACTGGCCGTGGCTCGACCAGCCGTCGCTGATCGACGAGGTCGCGACCTTCGTCACCAGATCCAGCAGTTGACGCACTACGGCGTAAAGCGGCGGTAACAGAAGACCGGCGCGGGCATTCTGCGTGCCACTCACCGGCGATCAGATGGCTACGGTCGCTCCATGGCTGTTGCACACACGATGGTTCCCGCCGCAGCGGAAGGTATGATGACCCGTATGAAGGAGCGTGTCAGCATTTCCGTGGAGCAAGACGTTCTCGAGACCGTCCGCGAGGAGGTCGCCGCGGGCGAAGCTCCGAATCTCTCGGCGGCAATCGAGGTCGCTCTACGTGAGCGGGCGCGGGCGCGGGCATTGGACCGACTACTCGACGACTTCGCCGCTCGCTACCCCGATCAGCCGCTGACCGACGCCGAGCGATCCTGGGCGCGCGAAGCGCTCAGTGGCCAGGGGACGGCCCCGGAGTGAGCGCTCTCGTTCTGGACGCGGGAGCGCTGATCGCAATCGAACGCTTCAACCGCTCGATGTGGGCGATCCTTGCCGAGGCGAGGGAGCGCGGCACGGAGACCGTCATTCCTGCGACGGCACTAGCCGAGGCGTGGCGCGGCGGTGCTCGCTCCGCACCGATCGCGCGGCTGCTCGACGCCTGCACGATTGACGAGCTCGGCGAGCAGCGAGCGAAGGAGATCGGTATCCGTCTCGGACAACGCGGCGCGAGCGACGTTCCAGACGGGCACGTGGCTTGCATAGCGACTAATCGCAAAGCCGTGGTCGCAACGTCCGATCCGGACGACATCGCGGCACTTGCCGACCCGGATGCCCCCATCGCCCTGATCGCGGTCTAGCCGAGCGCCACGTCAAGGGCGCGCAGCTCGGCGGCAACGCCATCGGCGATCGGCTGCGGCGAGCCGATCGCGTCGGCGTCGGTGCAGAAGCCGAAGCCGATCCGACCGTTGGCCGAAACGACCGCGACGCGCAACGCGTGGCGGTGACCGATCTCGGCGAGCGAGTGCATCGACGCGACCGGCGCGCCGAGAACCGACAGCGGACCGGGCGGACCCGGGACGTTGGAGACGTTGAGCGTGAACACGCGTGGGCTCTCGGCCCAATGCTCAGCAAAGCGCTCGAGCGAGCTCGAGAGGTGGGTGAGATCGCGGAAGAAGACGTCGAGCGTGTCGGCGTCGTGATCGCGTTTGCGCTCGCGGGTCTCGACAGCGATCGCAGCGAGACGTGCGACCGGATCGGCCTCGTCGATCGGCAGGTCGACGCAAATGAACGAGTCGCGGTTGCCGTCGTCGTCGCCCGGCTGGTGGAGGCTGACGGGAACCTTCACGCGCAGCGCGTGGGGATGAGCGCCAAGGCTGTCGAGCCAGGCACGCAACCCGCCGGCGACCGCGGTCAGCACGACGTCGTTGACGGTCGTCCGCTCGGGCTGGGCATGAGCGATCCGCTTGACGGTGTCGAGCTCGACGTCGACGAAGGCGACCGCTCGGCGCTCGCCGATCTCGGCGTCGAGCGCGGTCTCGGCGCCGCGCCGCGCGAGCTCGCGGTGCAACGCAGCCGGGACATGCAGCACGGACCGCAGCGGGGCCAGGCGCGAGCTCGTCCCGTGGGGCTCGACAACCCCATCGCCCGTGCCGGCCGGGCCGCTCGTCGACGCGACCGATCCGGATGCGTGCGGCGTATCGGCGTCCA
This sequence comes from uncultured Actinomycetes bacterium, assembly GCA_946481495.1. The sequence continues at coordinate 4,459 of CAMLNW010000118.1, read as the reverse complement.
CGTCGTCGAACAGCACGTTGCGCGCCATCCGCATCGCGGTCGACCCGTCGGCGAGCGCGTGATGGATCCGCCAGACGAGGGCGGTGCGACCGCCGTCGATCGCGACGACGTCGAGCGCCCACAGCGGCCGGTCGCGCGGTAGGCGCTCCGCCATCAGGACGCCGACCGTCTCGGGCAGGCCGGCCTCGTCGATCTCGCCCGCATCGCGGACCTGGCGCTCGATCTCGACCGCAGGATCCGGCTCCCAGGCGGGAGCGCTGCCTTCGACCAGGCGAACGCCGAGCCGGTGCTCGCGCCCGAGCCGCGAGCCGACGTGCTCGCGCAGCTCCTCGACACCGCGAACGCCGTCGAGCAGGACCAGCTTGCAGGTGTGGCCGCGCACCGGTCCCTCCTCCAGCGCCAGGATGTGCGCGTCCTCGACGCTGAGCGGCTCCGGCGCGGATGGCGGCATCGACTGGCTAGCCTACCCGCGTGTCGCGGCTCCGCCGAATCGACTGGTGGCGGATAGCGCCGACGCTGATCTCCGTCCTGCTGGCGGGGATCTACCTCTACTTCAAGCCGCGCTCGCCCGACCTCGCGGCGCACCTCTTCCGCTCCGAGCTGTTCGGCCGCGAGGGCTTCACCGTCTGGAACGGCCAGTGGTACGGCGGCCACCACACGCCGGCCTACTCGGTGCTGTCGCCACCGCTCGGCTGGCTGCTCGGGCCGCAACTGATGGGCGCGATCTCGGCCGTCGCCGCAACGATCTGCTTCACCGAGCTGATGCGCAAGGCGTATGGGCCGGTCAACGCCCGGCTCGGGACGATCTGGTTCGGGATCGGCTCGGCGACGCTGCTGTTCACCAACCGGCTGCCGTTCGCGCTCGGCGTCGGCTTCGGCATGGCCGCGGCGCTCGCGGTCCAGCGCGAGCGGCGGCTGCTCGCTCCGCTGCTCGCCGTGCTGAGTGCGATCTCCAGCCCGGTCGCCGGGCTCTTCCTCGCCATGGGCGGAGTTGGCCACGCGCTTGCGCACCGGCGCAGCGACCGCCTCGCACGCCGCGACGGGCTCGTACTCGCCGCGGCGGCGTTCGTCCCACCGGTGCTGCTGACGATCGCCTTCCCGGAGGGCGGCTGGGCGCCGTTCCCGTTCTCGTCCTACCTGCCGATCCCGCTGTTCGCACTCGTCTGCGTGCTGTTGCTGCCGCGCTCGCAGGGGACGCTGCGCTGGACGGCGGCGCTCTACGGCATCGGCGCGACGCTGGCGCTCGTGTTGCACACGGCGATGGGCGGCAACGCCGTGCGGATCGGCGCGCTGGTCGGCGGACCGGTGCTCGCCTGCGCGCTCTGGCCGCGGCTCGGCCGGCGACCGATGATGCCGATGATCGCGCTGCTCGGCGCGCTGGCGTTCTGGCAGTGGTCGCCCGCGGTGCGCGACATCTACAAGGCGATCGACGACCCGGTCGCCAAGGCCTCCTACTTCGACCCGCTGCGCGAGTACCTGGCGCTCGAGCCCGGCCAGTGGCGCGTCGAGATTCCGTTCACCTTCGGCCACTGGGAGGGTGCCGAGGTGGCCTCCGAGGCGCCGCTCGCGCGCGGCTGGCTGCGCCAGCTCGACACCGGCCGCAACCCGATCTTCTACGGCGACCGGATCAACGAGCTGACCTACGCGAGCTGGCTGTCGGAGAACGCCGTCCGCTTCGTCGCGCTGCCCGACGCCAAGCCGGACTCGAGCTCCTATCGCGAGCGGGCGCTGATCGAGAGCGGGCTGCCCTACCTAAGGCTGCGCAAGCGGTTCGAGCACTGGCGGATCTACGAGGTCACGCTGCCCGCGCCGTTCGTGATCCCGGAGGGTGACGCCAACATCCAGCTCGAGCAGCTCGGATCCGACCGCGTGCTCCTGCGCGTCCGCCGGCCCGGCAGCGCACTCGTCCGCGTGCGCTGGACGCCGTACTGGCTTGCGAAGGGCGGCTGCGTCGAGCGCGCCGGCGACTGGACGCGCGTCACCGCGACCAAGGCCGGCTTCCTGCCGCTGGTTACCCGCTTCTCGCCCGAGCGGATCTTTCAGCGCGGCAAGCGTTGCGACGACGGGTAACTGCCCGTCGGCGCGGTACCCTGCATCGTTCGTGCGTCAGGTCTACGACGATTTCACGCTCCAGTTCCGGCGCGCCTGGCGGGTCAGCAGCCGCTGGCTGCCGCAGGGTTGGATCGACGCGCTGCGCCAGCTCGCGCTGTTCGCCGGCGCGTATTACATCTACCGAATCGTCCGTGGCCTGGTCGATGGTCAGGCCGCGCTGGCGTTTGAGAACGCGCGCACGCTGGTCGACATCGAGCGAGCGGTCGGACTGTTCTTCGAGCCGGGGCTCCAGTCCTGGGCCCAGAGCAACGCCGACTGGCTGGTGACCGGCGCGAACTGGATGTACGTCAACTCGCACTTCGTGATCACCACGACGTTCTTGATCTGGCTCTACATCTTCCGCAACGAGAGCTACTACTTCGTCCGCAACATGTTCATGATCGCGATGGGCCTGGCGCTCGTCGGCTACATGGCCTACCCGACCGCACCGCCGCGCTACCTGCCCGAGTGGGGCTTCAACGACACCGTCTCGGCGCTCGTCGGCCCGCAGGCCGAGGCGAGCGCCAACGTTCTCTACAACCCGTTCGCCGCCGTCCCATCGATGCACGTCGCGTTCGCGTTGATGATCGGCATCCCGGCGATGCGAATCGTCCAGAACCGCTTTGCGAAGGTGCTCTGGGCGCTCTACCCGGCGGTCGTCACGTTCGTAGTGATCGTGACCGCCAACCACTTCTGGCTCGACGCGGCGCTCGGCGCGCTGGTAGCCGCGATCTCCGCCTGGGGCGCCTACTACGCGCTCGGCCGCGCCCGGCCCGACGCCTGGGCCTGGCGCTCCGGACGCGCGCAAGCGGTGGCGTAGTGGGAGTCGGCGGCGGCGAGCGCGTGGCCGGTGGCCGCGCGGCAGAGATGCGCGAGCAGGCGCGCAACCGGCTGATCGAGTCGCGCCTGACCCCGAACGCAATCTCGATGACCGGCCTCGTCGGCAATCTGATCGCGGCCGCGCTGGTCACTCAGCGGCTGTTCTTCCTCGCGGGGATCGCCTTCATCCTCGGCTCGGTGATGGACACGCTCGACGGCCGCTACTCGCGGATGTCGGGCAAGGGCACCCCGTTCGGCGCCTTCCTCGACTCGACGCTCGACCGCGTCGAGGAGGGGATCGTGCTCGCCGCCGTCGCCGCCTACTTCGCCGCTGAGGGCGACGATCTCGCGGTCGCGGCGGTCGTGATCGCGGTCCTGTTCTCGCTGATGGTCAGCTACACGCGGGCCCGTGCCGAGGCGCTCGGCGTCGAGTGCAAGGTCGGCCTGGCGACGCGCGCGGTGCGTGTCGTGATCATCTCGGCCGGCCTGCTGTTCGCCAAGGGCGCCGGACTCGGCGACTTCGAGCTGCTCGCCCCGGCGATCTATCTGCTCGCCGCATTGACCGTCATCACGACCTTCCAGAGAATCTTCCACGTCCGCCGAGCGCTAGGCTCGATGTAACGCAAACCCCGCGCCGGGGTTGGTATCCCCTGTGCGCCGGCCCTCGACCAGGGCCGCCCCTCCCTTCTTCTTCCTCAGACCCTTACGGAGGCTCAGTGAGCGACAACGCTTCAACCAACGGCGCTTCGCGCTACCAATCAGAGAAGGTGCGCGTCGCGATCGTCGGCGTCGGCAACTGCGCGTCCGCCTTCGTGCAGGGCGTCGAGTACTACAAGGACGCCGACCCCACCCAGGACGTTCCCGGGCTCATGCACGTCGACCTCGGCGGCTACCACGTCCGCGACATCGAGTTCTCGGCCGCCTTCGACATCGACTCCGAGAAGGTCGGCAAGGACCTCTCCGAGGCGATCTGGTCGGGCCAGAACAACACGATCAAGTTCGCCGACGTGCCGAACCTCGACGTGCCGGTCTACCGCGGAATGACCCACGACGGTCTCGGCAAGTACCTCAAGGAGAAGATCACCAAGGCGCCCGGCGAGACCGCCGACATCGTCCAGATCCTCAAGGACACGAAGACCGACGTCGTCGTCTCCTACCTGCCGGTCGGCTCCGAGGACGCGACCAAGTGGTACGTCGAGCAGGTGCTCGCGGCCGGCTGCGGCTTCGTCAACTGCATCCCCGTCTTCATCGCTCGCGAGGAGTACTGGGGCAACCGCTTCCGCGAGAAGGGCCTGCCGATCGTCGGCGACGACATCAAGTCGCAGGTCGGCGCGACGATCGTCCACCGTCAGCTCGCCCGCCTGTTCGGCGACCGTGGCGTGAAGATGATGCGCACGTCGCAGCTCAACGTCGGCGGCAACATGGACTTCTACAACATGCTCGAGCGCGAGCGGCTGGAGTCCAAGAAGATCTCCAAGACCAACGCGGTCACCTCGATCATGGGCCACAAGCTGCCCGAGGACGACGTCTACATCGGCCCGTCGGACTA
>CAMLNW010000117.1 GCA_946481495.1 uncultured Actinomycetes bacterium | reverse complement strand
CACGTCAAGGAGAGTGAAATGGTCGACGCCCTGGTGGAAGAGATCGACGCCTGGGAGAAGGAAGAGGCGGCAGCCGGCGCGGCCCCGGCCGGAAGACGCGTCGCGGCGTCTTGGCGACCGTGCGCCGGCCGCGCTTGGCGACCAGCTGAACGCGTGCGCGGCGCGTGACGGTGAAGGTCACGACCAGGCGCAGCCCGACGAGCTTGCTGCGCACCTTGCGCAGTAGCGGCTTCAGGCCGCGGACCTTGGCGGGCGGCTGCTCGGCGTTCGGGTTCAGCTCGAGCGGCGGTGGCGCGAACAGCTGCGAGTCGTCGACCGGCGGCCGGTCGGGCACGAACTGCTCGGCAGCCTCGTTGGGGCGGAAGTCGATCGTCGTCTGGAACGCCGGGTCGTCGTCCTTGGTGAGCGCGCTGCCGTCGCTGTAATGGAACAGCCAGCCCGCCCAGGTGACCATCCAGCAGTCGTTCGTCGACGTGCAGGCGATCCGCGCGGCGCTGCCGCGGCCGGCGCCGGCCGCGGGCAGGCGCGAAGTCGTGGTCGTGCCGTCGGCTTCGATTCGCCCAACCGTCGCCTTGCTGTTGACGCTGCGCCGGTCGGCGAACGGGACGACTGTCGCGAAGGCGGCCGTCGTGCCGGGGATCGCGGCGACGTCGCCGAGGCGGTCGGTGGGGCCGAAGGTCGCGCCGGTCAGCTCGACCTCCTCGAAGCTGTCGCCGACGAGGCGCGCCGCGAGCGGCGGACGGGAGACGACGTCGGCGGGAATGTCGGCCGCCGGTCCGGATGCCGCGCCGCCGCCGACCGCCCAGAGGTTGGTCCCGTCGCTATCGAGCGCCAGTAGCTCGCTGCCGTCCGCGGGAACGTCAGGCAGCGCAGCCGGCTCAAACGGGTCGTTCGCGAAGGCGCCGTCGGTAACCGTGTGGATCAGTCGCGCGACGGGTTCGGGCTCCGCGAGGTCAGCGGCCGCGATCTGCTCGGGCGCGCGACCGGCGAGCGTGCTCTCGTAGAGCGTGCCGGCGTGTGGCTCGAGGTCGCTGACCGCACGTCCCTGCGGGCCGTAGAAGCTCTCGAGGTCGCTGCCGTTCCAGTGCAGGTGGAAGGCGCCGACGCGCTCGCCGAGCGGATCTTGGGCGCCGACGCCGCCGAACCAGCAGTCGTTCGGCGCGGTGCAGGCCGCTGAGATCATCGGCCGGAAGGGATCGGCGGCCTCGATCGGTGTGCTCCAAGAGCCCACGACCTGGCCGTCCTTGAAGCGGCAGAGCGCCATGCCGGAGCCGGCGCGCGGCTGGCTCGGCTGGCTGACGACCCAGAACTCGCGTGCGTCCGCCCAGGCGATCCGCGCGCTGTCGCCGGGACCGCCGCAGACGGTCGCGAGCTGGCGCCAGCCGGTGCCGTCGTAGCTGTAGATGCCGCGGCGGATCGTCGAGTTGCCCTCGACCGTCAGCAGGCCGCGGTTCGGCGCCCAGAACTTCAGGTCGCCGGGCGCGCCGAGCGGCACCTTGAACGGGGCACCGGCCGGCGGCGCCGGTTGCTCGAGCCGCCAGATCGGGTCGGCAGCCAACGCGGGCGTTGCCACGGCGAGAGCGGCTACGACGCTGAGCGCCGTTGCCGCTCCATTAGTCACTCTCTGCCTGGGTCTCACGGTCCCGCGATACATCTATGTCGCCCTCGACATAGGTCAGTGGCGTGGGCTTGACGGTCGCCAGCACGGCGTCGAGCGCGTGGCCGGAGAGCGTCTCGTGCTCGATCAGCGCGTTGGCCGTCTCCTCGACGGCGCTCCAGTTGCGGCGCAGGATCGTTTCGGCGCGTTCAACGGCCTCGCCGACGATTCGCTCGACCTCGCGGTCGATCAGCTCGAGCGTCGCCGGGCCGATCTGGCCGAGCTCCTGCAGCGACGCGCCGAGGAAGACCTCGCCGGCCTTCTCGCCGACCGTCACCGGTCCGAGCTCCTCAGACATCCCGTAGGACGTGACCATCGAGCGGGCGAGCGACGTCGCGGCGTGCAGGTCGTCGTGGACGCCGGTCGAGACGACGCCGAACTCGAGCCGCTCGCCGGCGAAGCCGGCGACGATCGAGATCAGGTGGCGGCGCATGTCCGGCTCCTGCATCACGACTGCGTCGCGGTCGGTGAGCATGTTCGCCGCCGTGCCGAGCTGACGCCCACGGGCGACGATCGACAGCTTCTGCGCGGCGATCCGCTGGCCGATCGAGCGGATCGCGACGGCGTGGGCCGCCTCGTGGACGGCGATCACCCACAGCTCGTCGCGCGTCATCACGTGGCTCTTGCGCGCCGGCCCGGCCACGACGCGGTCGATCGCCTCCTCGAGCGTCGGCTGGTCCATCTCGGTCAGGCCCTCGCGGACCGTCAGCAGCGACGCCTCGTTGATCACGTTCGCCAGCTCGGCGCCGGAGAACCCGGAGGTCAGCTTGGCGATCTCCTCGAGCGAGACGTCCGGCGCCAGCGGCCGCTTGCCGCAGTGCAGGCGCAGGATCTCCAGCCGGCCATGGACGTCGGGGACGTCGACGGTCACCTGCCGGTCGAAGCGGCCCGGGCGCAGCAGCGCCGGGTCGAGGATGTCGGGCCGGTTGGTCGCGGCGAGCACGACGATGCCGGCGTCGCCCTCGAAACCGTCCATCTCGACGAGCAGCGCGTTGAGCGTCTGCTCGCGCTCGTCGTTGCCCTGGCCGACGCCGGCGCCGCGCTTGCGGCCGGCGGCGTCGAGCTCGTCGATGAAGATCAACGCCGGGGCCATCTTGCGCGCCCGCGCGAACAGGTCGCGGACGCGCGCCGCACCGACACCGACCAGCGACTCGACGAAGTCCGATCCGGACAGCGAGAAGAACGCCGCGTCGGCCTCGCCGGCCGTCGCCTTGGCGAGCAGCGTCTTGCCGGTTCCGGGTGGTCCGACGAGCAGCACGCCCTTCGGTGCCCGTGCGCCGACGAGCGCGTACTTCGACGGATCGGCGAGGTAGTCGCGGATCTCGCGCAGCTCGGCGACGGCCTCACCGGCGCCAGCGACCTTGTCGAAGGTCGTGCGGTCGGGCGAGCCCTCGCCGGCCTTGCGGCCCTTGCCGGTGAACTTCGAGAAGCCGGCGAACGCGCCCGCGCCGCCGTCCTGGCCGATCCGCGTGAACAGCACGAACAGGCAGACGAGCAGCAGGATCGGGATCAGGAACTGGACCAGGATCTGCTTCGTCGGCTTGTCCGACTGCTGGTCGATCGTGACCGCCGCGCCGCTGGCGGTGAGCTGCTTGAGCATCTGCGCCGTCTGGGCGTCGGACTTCGGGTAGGCGGCGTAGAGCAGCTGGCCGCCCTTCGTCTCGATGACGACGCGGGCGTCCTGGTCGAGCAGCGTCGCGGTCTCGATTCGGTCCGCCTCGGCGAGGCTGGTGACGTCGCTCAGCGGTACGCGCTCGCCGTCGGAGCTCGGCTGGATCTCGCCGAGCAGCATGAAGAACAGCAGCGTCAGCGCGAGCGACGCGAAGATCAGGAAAGTGTTGAGGGGGTCCTTGGCCAGCCAGCGCCCAACGGACACCGCGACGCCGCCCATTGCCTGGGCGACGTCGCGGGTCTCGACCTTCTTGGGGCGCTTTGGCAGCGGACTCCCCGTGCTAGCGGCGCCCACTCTTCTTGGGCTTGTTGAGCTTGAGCGTGACCGTGCGGGTCGAGCTCTTCGCGGTGCCGCCAGTCGGCGTGTAGGTCAGCTTCAGCGTGACCTTCAGGTTGCCCTTCTTCTTCAGCAGGTCCTTCGCGGCCTTGCTGGGCTTCAGGGTCAGCTTGAACGTGCCGGCCTTGTTCGCCGTCAGCACGACCCGGCCGACCTTGACCGTCTTCTTGCCGGACTTCGCGTTGCCGACCAGCTCGAGCTTGCCCTTGCCCGGGAGCTTGACCGAGACGGTCGCGCTGCCGGTCTTGGACGAGATCGCGGTCTTCGGGACCGAGAACTGGTTGCTCGGCTTCTTGGCCGGTGGCGTGTTGTTGCCACCGCCGGGCGGGTTGTTGTTACCGCCCCCACCGGGCGGGTTGTTGTCGCCACCGCCGGCTGCCTTGTTCCAGCCGATCGCGTCGACGCCGGCACGGGCGATCGTGAGGATCCCGGCCGGAAGCGGCGCGTAGTCGTTGAGCGTCAGCAGCGTCTGGCCGGGCGTGGAGACGATCGACGCCCAGTAGTCCTTGACCGTGCGAGCGCGCTGCTCCTCGATCGCGGACACGCCGTAGACCGTGGCGTTGTCGTCGAACACCAGGCCATAGGTCAGCGTGCAGAGCCCGTAGCCGGTCGGCGAGTTGACGCCGCTGGCCTGCGACCAGTCGCCGAGCGTCGAGGCGCCGAGGTTGACGAACTGCGTCGTGTTGCAGTTCGCGCCACGGTTGCCCGTCGTCTGGTAGCCGACGGGGTCGGAGGTCGGCTCCTCCCAGTCGGGAGTCGGCGTATCGCCGTTCTGGACCTGGGTCCAGTACTTGTCGGGCGGCGTGACGCCGGCCGGGTTGACCGCCAGCGACGGAACCGCCGTGCGGGCGCTCGCCACGTCGGAGTAGCCGATCGAGCCGTCCGTCGAGTTGACCACCGGGACGAGGTTCTCGTTCCCGTTGGCGCAGCCGCTGGTCAGCTGATCGGTGGCGTCGGCCTCGTTGCCCGGCGCCGCGGTCGCGCCGCACTGGCCGCCGGTGCCGAACACCGCTCCCGGCCACTCGCGGTTGCCGTTGCCACCGGTCTGGTAGGTGGTCAGCCAGCCCTCGGCCGGGTCGATCCGGCTGAGGTAGTCCTTGAATGCGAACGTCGTGCCCGACGCGTCGAAGCGGACGACGCGGATGATCGGCTTGTCGCAATCGGTGTCGGTCGCGAGCTCCGGGAAGACGTCGTCCCAGCGCTCGAAGCCGGCGTCCTTGGCGAAGATCCCCTCTAGCGTCGCCTTGTCGAAGCGGGCGCGCAGCAGGTTGTCGTCGCCGGTTCCGACGGCGTCGGTCCGGTGGGCCGGTGTCAGCAGAGTCGCGTCACAGGCGTTCGGGAAGTTGACGATCACCGCGACCGCGCCGACTGCGGCGGGGATCTGGTGGATCGAGCCGTTGTCGTTCGGGGTCAGGACGTCGCCCTCGTTGATCGCCGTCTTCTGTGAGCTGGTCAGCGGGTCGTCGGTTCCGCCGAAGCGAGCTGTGGCGACCGGCGGGCGCTGTGTCACAGCGGTCCGTCCCGCCCCGGAGCCAGCCGGGTCGTAGGTGATGTTCGGGCTAGTACCGCCGCAGAAGTTGTTGGTGAAGTTGAACTCCCAGGCGCCGTGGGCGGCCTGGGCGAACGACGCGCCGCGGCCGGTGATATCGGTGCCGTTGCACTGTGTGGAGGTGAACGCCGCGTTGGCCTGCGGCGCGAAGCCGGCGACGGCGACCAGCCCGAGGGCCAGGGCGCCGAGCCCCGTGCGAATCCGACTCATCCGAGTCTTTCCTTTCCTTGACTGAACCATTTGGCAGCGAGCGTGCTCGCGAGCGTGGGGCCTCGTCAAGGCGCTTCACGGAAGTTCTACGACACCTTTACCGGCACTTCTCCAGGACTTATCCAAATCGTTTCCGGCCGGTGAAGAGCGGTTCACCTGCGGAACTCGCCACGCGTGCTCGTGCGCAGCTTACGTCCGCCGCGAGAGGCCACGTAGCCGACCACCAGGCGGGCGGCGATCGCCTTGCGCCGGCGCAGCTCGCCGCGGTAGCGACGCACGGGACGTAGGACGATCTTCACCTGCCCGCGCGCCCGCGCGCGAGCGCTGCCGGTTGCGATCGTGCGCAGCTTGCGCGGCCTGCCGGCGCTTGCGCGGGCCGCCACCTTGACGCCGCCGGCCGCCGGCACGCTGACCGTCACGACGACGGCGCCGCCCGGGCGGGACCTGGCGCTGGCCCGGATCCGGGGGCCGCTGCCGTCGAGATCGACCTGCACCGAGCCGCCGGGCCCGTCGTCGCCGTTCGAGGGCGGAGGCGGCTCGACGACCGGCTCCGCCTGGCGCGTGACGACGAAGGCGTCGGGGCGTTGGTTGGCGTCGCCGAAGAAGAGGTTGCCGGCGAAGGAGACGAACGCAACACGGCCGCCATCGCCGGAGATCGAGACGTCGCCGACGACGGCGGAGTCGATGTCGCCGCCGGCGTAGGAGCGGGCGGCGCGCTCGATCGTGCGCTCGGCGAGGTCGACGACGTAGAGGTCCTGCTCGGGCGTGGTCCGCGGCGTCCCGATCTGCCTCAGCGCGGGTAGGACGAACTGCGTGCGCGCCGTCGTGAGGGCTAGTCGGCGACCGTCCGCCGAGATCGCGATCTTGTCGATCGGCGGGCCGTCGCCGACGCTGGATCCCTCGCGCGTCAGCTCGACCGTCGCCTGCTTGCGCGTCAGGCCGGGCGACATGTCGGTCACGTAGAGATCGAGTCCGAGCCCCGTGCCGACGTTCGGTCGCGGGCGCGAGTTCGTCAGGAAGGCGACCGTCCTGCCGTCGGCGCTGATTGCCGGCAGCAGGTCGAAGTTGGCGCTGATGCCGAGCTCCGAGCGCGCCAGCGGCCCGTAGCAGGGTCCGGTCGAGAAGTCGTCGAACGCGACCGGCCCGGACGGCTGGCAGGCGGGGTCGTCTGGATCCGACATGCCGGTGATGCGGCGCGTCGGTGCGCCGGGGCCGTCGGCGATCCGCCGCCACAGGTAGTAGGAGAAGCCGGGCAGGTCGGTGCTCTCGCCTTCGACCAGCGGGGTCTGCAGCGGGGCGTTGCGGCCGGTCCAGATCGCGGTGCTGCCGTCGCCGCTGATGCCGGCCGGCCCGACCGCTCCGCCAGCCGGATCGCCGCTGGCGGTGGTGCGCGTCACGAGCGTGGTCGTGTTCGCGTCGCGGTCGCGCACGAAGACCTGGGCGTCGGTCGTGTCGATGCCGGGACGGTTGGGCAGATCGGTCGCCGAGGCGGTGTTGCGGAACGCGACCTTCGACCCGTCGAGGCTGATCGAGGCGCCGGGCGTGACGTCCGCGCCCGGATTGCCGCCGAGCTGCTGCTGGCTGGGCGGCGCGTAGGCGGCGGGCAGATCGCCGCCGTCCTTGGCCGAGACGAGGTCGTACGCGCTCGGTGAGCGGGTCGCCACCGACATGTCGCGCACGTAGACGTCGATGTTGGCGTTGGTGTCCGCGGGCACCAGTTGCTGACCAGTCGAGAAGGCAACAAAGCGGCCGTCGGCGCTGATCGAAGGGTTCTGGGCGCCGCGCGTCTGGAGGACGTTCGTCGTCTCGTCGCGGAAGTCGCCGTCTGCCACCAGCTCGAGCTGGCGCGTCTCGAGGTCGAAGCGGAAGATCCCGCCGATGCGCACCTGGCCGGGTGGGTCCGGGTCGTCGTCGGCGAAGAAGTTGCGCGCGCGGGTCTGGATGGCGACATAGCGGCCCTCGCTGGCAACGGTCGCATGAGTGGTCGTGTCGTCGCCCTGCTCGAGCCGACCGAAGTCGGCCGACACGATCTGGGCGCCGTTGCCGTAGAAGGCGTCAGCGGTCGGGGCGAAACTGAGGCTCGCGAGAGCCACCGCAGAGACGGCGAGCCGGAAGCGGTTCACGGGACTCGCACCTTGCGGCGGAAGACGCGCAGGTTGCCGGCCTTGTCGCGTGCGCGTACGACGACGCGGTAGACGCCCGGACCGCTGTAGGAGTTGCTGGTCTGCGCCACGCGCGCGCGAGTACGGCCGTCGCCGAAGGAGACGCGCACCGAGCGCTTGCGCAAGCCAGATCCGGCGCGCCGGCCGCCGTCGCTCACACGCACGCTCAGCGTCTGTCCGCGGCGGACCAGGCGCACGCGCGGCGCGTTGCGGTCGACGAACAGGCGGCCGGTGCGGCTGCCAGTCTCCTGACCGGCGTCGTCGATCGCGTAGACCTGGATCCGGTGGCGGCCGTCGCCGACGTCGTCGCGGCTCAGCCGCGCCTTCAGCCGGCGCAGACCCTCGACGACGGGCTCGTCGTCGACGCTGACCGAGTAGCGGACGCCACCGATTGCGCTCGGCGAGTGGTCCCAGGAGATCGGGATTCGCTTGCCGCGCCGCCAGCCGCTCGGCAGCAATACGAGGAATGGGTCGGGCGGGGCGTCGACGACGGCCGCGGCGATCTGCGCGCCGGCGCCGCTGCCCTGCTTCCAGGCGAGGATCGCGTCACCGAGGCCGGAGCCGCCGAGGGTGTCCGCGACCGTTCGTGTCCACCACCCCCGCAGGGCCAGGAACCCGGCGCCCACCGCCACCAGCGCGAGCCTCGCGGGCATGCCGAGCCCGCGGGTGCCGAGCAGCATGCCCGCGGTGATGATCGGATAGCCGA
>CAMLNW010000116.1 GCA_946481495.1 uncultured Actinomycetes bacterium | reverse complement strand
AAGATGGCCCCGGCGCTGCGCCGCGTCTACGGCTACGATGCGTTCCGGGGGCAGCAGGCCGGCATCATCGACCATGTGATCGCCGGCGGCGACGCGATGGTGCTGGCCGGGATCGCCATGCTGCGGCTGACGTTCGCCGCATCCGAGGCCCCGGGTTACCAGGCTCCGCTGCCCGTCGTCGCGGGGCTGCTCGTCCAACAGCTGTTGACCTTGCTGCTGGCGATCCTGATCACGGTGATCATCGCGATCGCCGTGTCGGCAGTCGCGGACTGGCTCGAGCGGCTCGACATCCCGCGGCCGATTGGCGCGCTGCTGGCGTTGCTCGCCGGCCTGGCGATCGTCGCCGGGCTGCTCTGGGTCCTGGTCCCGCCGTTCATCGACCAGACGAACCAGTTCGCCGACGACGTGCCGGGGATCGTCGACGACCTGCGCAACCAGGTCCACGACCTGACCGGCGCCGAGCCGGGCGAGATCTCCGACCAGGTCGACAAGTTCGTCGCCAACTACACCGACGACCCCGGCAAGCTGATCGGCCCGATCACGTCGATCTCGCTCAGCGTCGTCGGCGCGCTCGCGGCGCTGATCCTGATGTTGATCACCGCCTACTACATGGCGATCCGGCCCGAGCCGCTGCTCGACGGGCTGCGGCGCTTGGCTCCGCCGGCGCACCGCGAGCAGGCCGATCTGATCATGCGTCGCCTGCGCGGCGCCTGGGTCGGCTGGATGCAGGGCGTCGCTGCCGACATGCTGATCTCCGGCGTGCTGCTCTACATCGGGCTGACGCTGATCGGACTCGACTTCGCGATCTTCTTCGCGGTCCTGACGGCGCTGTTCTCGGTGATCCCCTACTTCGGCGCGTTCGCCAGCGGCATCCCGCCGGTGCTGTTCGCGCTGACCGACTCGCCCGGCAAGGCACTGCTAGTGATCGTCATATACGTCGCGGTCCAGCAGATCGAGGGCAACCTGACGATCCCCTTGGTGATGTCACGCACCGTCAAGCTCCACCCGGCGGTGATCGCCGGCGGGGTGGTGATCGTCGGTCAGCTGTTCGGCTTCGTCGGGCTAATCGTCGCCGTGCCGATCCTCTCGATGATCACGATCCTCGTCGAGGAGCTGTGGGTCAAGCGGCTCGAGGCCAACGACCGCGCGGGACCGGCGGTCCCTAGTACAGCTTCGTCAGAGCTATAACGATCGAGGCGGCGACGCAGATGACGATGACCACCTGCATCCAGATCCAGAAGCGCGGCATGGCGGCCGATCCTAGTGACACGAACGTCACACTGGCGCCGGCGCCGCTGCCTATGATCGCCCTGTGATCGGTTCGATCGTCGTCGGCACGGATGGTTCCGACACCGCCGCCGAGGCGGTGCGGCAGGCGACCGAGCTCGCGCGCTCAGTTGGCGCGCGGATCTATCTCGTCTGCGCCTACGAGGCGGTGCCGGAGAGCCGGCTGCGCTCCGAACGGCTCGAAGTGCCGCAGGACCTCCAGTGGATGGTCAACCCACGCGCCGACGTCGACCGGCTGCTCGAGGAGGAGGCCGACGCGATGCGCGTCGCCGGACTGACCGTCGAGACGCTCGCGCGCGAGGGCGATCCCGCTGACGCGATCCTCGACGTCGCCGAGCAGCGCAACGCGGACCTGATCGTCGTCGGCAACAAGGGAATGACCGGCGCGAAGCGGTTCCTGCTCGGCTCGGTGCCGAACAAGATCTCGCATCACGCGCCGTGCAGCGTGCTAATCATCCGCACGACCTAGGTCGACGCGGCTAGCGGAGCGCTGCAGCGGCGTCGAGCAGGCCCCAGCCATAGCGCGGGTCCCAGCCGGGAGTCCCGATGTCGCGGGCCGACGCCTTCAGCCGCTTCTCGACGGCCGCCGGGCTCGGGTTGCGTCCCAGTCGCCGGCTGCCGATCAGCAGTGCGGCGACGCCGGAGACGTGCGGGGCCGCCATCGAGGTGCCCTCGTAGCCGGGCGGCAGGCCGAATCGCGCGACGCTGCCGGCGAAGGTCTGCTGGTAGATGTACTCGCCGCGCAGGTCGGGGCGGCAGTTGTCCACGTCGTACTGGGTGTCGGTGTTCGCCGCGTCGGCGCCGCCGCCGGGCGCCGCGATGTCGACGTGGACGCCACTGTTCGAGTACTCGGCTTGGCAGCCGTGAGCGGTCGTCGCGGCGACCGCGACGACATGGCGCGCGCGCGCCGGGTAGGCGACCTGCGGGGCGCCCTGGTTGCCGGCGGCGGCGATCACGATCGCGCCGCGCGAGCGCGCGTACTCGAGCGCCGAGACGATGTCGGGGATCTGCGCCGCGCGCACGGCGGCGTCGAACTCGAGGCTGAGGTTGATCACGTCGGCGCCATGGCGGGCGGCGAAGCGGATGCCGCGCGAGATCGAGAGCGTGTCGCCGGCGCCGGAGGCGTCGAGCACGCGCACCGGCATGATCCGCGCGCGGTAGGCGATGCCCGCCGCCGCCGTGGCGTTGCCAGTGCTCTGGGCGATCGTGCCCGAGACGTGGGTTCCGTGCCCGTTCTGGTCGTTGGGGTGGCGGTCGTCGGCGACGAAGTCGTAGCCCCGGACGAAGCGGTTGAGGTCGGGCGCACGGCGAAAGCGGCGGAAGCGCTGGTAGGCGACGCCGGTGTCGAGCACCGCGACGATCGTGCCCTTGCCGCCGGCATGTCCGCTCTGGCGGGCGATGCCCCAGGCATCCGGCATGTTGATCCCGGCGATGCTCGTAGCCAGGTTCCACTGCAGCGGGAAGCCAGGGTCGTTCGGCGTATAGGCGGTCGCGTGGGCGATGTAGTTCGGGCGCGCGTAGGCGACGCCAGGGCGGTCGCTCAGCTCGCGTGCCGCGTCCTTGACCGACTCGCCGTTCGCGACCGCGACCGTGGTCGACGCCGCCGCGCCCTCACGCTTGACGATCAGTTCGCCAGGCACGTACGCCGGGTCGGCCACCGCCGAGCTCGCCGTTACGGCCGTTAGGGCGAGCGCGGCCAGCGTCGCCGTGAAGAGGGAGGCTCGGGGCATGGGTTACGGTCCAATCACCAGTGTATGTGGAGGACAACACCTGCGGGGGAGGCAAGTTGTTGCCCTGGGCCAATCGGTATTCGCGGGGTCGGACTTGAGGACCTGCGTCACCGGAGCGACGGGATTCGTCGGCGGCCATGTCACGCGTGAGCTGCTCGAGCGCGGCCACGACGTCCGCGTCACCTACCGCGATCCCGACCGTCTGAAACGGCTCGGCGGGCTCGAGCCCGAGCTGGTGCGCGCGGACATCCTCGACCGCGCCGCGATGCGTCGCGCGGTGCGTGGCTGCGACGTCCTCTTCCACACGGCAGGCGTCGTGGCGTCGAAGCCGGTCTCCTACGTCCAGGACGTCAACGCGCTCGCGCCGCGGATCGCCGTCGAGGCGGCGGCGGCCGAGGGGGTCAGCCGTGTGATCGTGACCTCGAGCGTCGCCGGCATCGGGCCGGTCCCGCGCGGCAAGGTCGGGCATGAGGACGACCTCTACCGCGGCGGCGGCCTCGGCCTGACCTATCCCGACGCCAAGCACGAGGGCGAGATGGAGGCGTTCGCGGCCGGCGCGCGGCTCGGCGTCGAGGTGATCGTCACCAATCCCGCCTACGTGCTCGGCGTGCCGCTCGACCGCGACCAGCCGGGCGAGACCTCGACGCGGATCATCGGCAACTACCTGCGCGGGCGGCTGCCGGCGGTCGTCGACGGCGAGACGACGATCGTCGACGTGCGCGACGTCGCCGACGGCCATGTGCTCGCCGCCGAGCGCGGCAAGCCTGGCGAGCGCTACGTGCTCGGCGGCCACAACACGACCTGGCCGGACCTGATGGTCAAGGTCGGCGAGCTATCCGGGATCCACTACCCGCTCGGCGTCCTGCCCTACGGAGTTGGCGCGTTCGCCCGCCGCGTCGAGGCGCTGCGCCTGCCGATGGCGATCTCGGCTGAGGCGATGGTCCTGATGGAGCAGAACTGGTGCTACTCGTCGGCGAAGGCGAAGCGCGAGCTCGGCTACAAGCCGCGCGCCCATGACACCACCGTGCGCGACACCGTCGACTGGTACCTCGAGCTGATCGACGACGGGATCATCGATGGCGGAGCGCCGTCTCCGCTGTCGCTTGGCGCGGCTGGTCTGCGACTGGCTGAGCGGACCGGAGCGCTCGGGCTCGCCGACGCCGCGGCCCGTCGCGCCGGCCATCGCCTGGTCGCGCGGTGAGCGTCTTCTTCCCGCGCGACGAGTACTTCATGCGGCTGGCGCTGCGTGAGGCCGAGCGAGCGCTCGAGCACGAGGACGTGCCGGTCGGCTGCGTGATCGTGTTCGATGGCGAGGTGATCGCGTCGGCGCGCAACGAGCGCGAACTGCGCGAGGACCCGACCGCGCACGCCGAGGTGCTGGCGCTGCGCGAGGCGGCCAAGCACGTCGGCCGCTGGCGGCTCGACGGCTGCGTCCTCTACGTGACGCTCGAGCCGTGCGCGATGTGCGCCGGCGCGATCGTGTTGTCGCGCGTGCCGCGCGTCGTGTTCGGCGCGACCGATCCGAAGACCGGCGCGGCCGGCTCGGTCTTCGACGTGCTCGCCGAGCCGCGGCTCAACCACCGCCCCGAGGTCGCGGGTGGCCTGCTCGCCGAGGAGTCGGGCGATCTCCTGCGCGCCTTCTTCGCCTCGCGCCGCTGATCGCGGTCTCGCCGCCTACTCGCGGAACTAGAACATCGTTCTAGAACGATGTTCTAGTTCTCGGGCTTACATGGACCTTACGTCGAGCTGATCCTTCCCGTACAGGCGCCTCCGAGTATGGGCTCAGTCAAGGACCCGACTCCCCCGAGGAGGAGCACGTGAAGCACATGAAGAGCAGACTCAGGACGGTCGCGGTGGCCGTCGTCGTGTCGGCGCTGACCGTCGCCGGACTCGCCGTCGCCCAGGACGACGACGGTGGCCAGGGCAAGAGCGGCAAGGCGAAGCAGGGCCAGCGCCCGCCGGGTCCGCCCCCGGGTGGGTTCATGCTCGGCGGTCTGGGTGAGCGCGGCGGTTCGCTCACCTACTCGGAGACGCATCTGCGCAAGGACGGCAAGGACGTCGTCGTGCGCTCCGATCGCGGCAAGGTCGTGTCGACGAGCGACGACTCGATCTCGATCGAGCGCAACGACGGCGAGACCGTCGAGGTGGCGGTCGACGGCGACACCAAGGTGCTGGCGGGGCCGCGCAAGCGCGACGCCGACGTGAGCGACATCGCCGACGGCAAGCAGGTCGTCGTGATCCGTGCCGATTCCGACGACGCCGCGGAGGCGGTGCTGGTCGAGCCGAAGAACCGCGGCAAGATGATCCGCCACCGCTTCGGCGGACCGCCCCCGGGCGGCGGCGAGATGCCGGCACCGCCGTCGTTCGACGGCCAGCAGGGCTGACCGGGCTTGGCGGGGCCGCTCTTGACGGGCGGCCCCGCCGGTCGCTGTGCGAAGGTGGCCGCGTGAACGGCCACGTCCTGATCGTCGAGGACGAGCTCAGCATCGCCGAGCTGGTGCGTGCCTACCTCGAGCGCGACGGCTACTCCGTCACCTGGGCGCGCAGCGGCGAGGAGGCTCTCGTCGAGATCGACCGTCACCCGGTGCGGCTGGTGGTGCTCGACATCGGACTGCCGGGGATCGACGGCTTCGAGGTCTGCCGGCGGCTGCGCGCGAGCACCGCCGTCCCGATCGTGATCCTCAGCGCGCGCGACGACGAGGTCGATCGCGTGGCGGGACTGGAGGCCGGCGCCGACGACTACGTCGTCAAGCCGTTCTCGCCGCGCGAGCTGGTCGCGCGGGTCAAGGCGGTGCTGCGGCGCGCGGACGGCGGCAACGGGCTGGCGGGCGCCGGTGCCGGGTCGCGGGGCGTGCAAGCGCCGGGCCTCGGCGGGGCGGCTCGGCCGTCTGGCGACGAGGAGATCGTCGAGGTCGCCGGTCTCCGGCTTGACCGCGGCGCCCGTGAGGTGACCGTCGACGGCGCGCGCGTCGACGTGACCGCGCGCGAGTTCGACCTGCTCGCCGCGCTGCTCGCCAACCCCGGCCGGGTGCTCGATCGCGACCGCCTGCTCGATCTGGCCTGGGGGATGGACTTCGCCGCCGGGACGCGGACGGTCGACGTCCACGTCGCCCAGTTGCGCCGCAAGCTCGGCCGGCCGAAGCTGATCGAGACGGTGCGCGGCGCCGGCTACAAGCTGGTCGCCTGATGCGCTCGCTGCGACTGCGCCTGTTCGCGGGAATCCTCGGCGCCGCGCTGGTCGCGGTCGTCGTCTCGCTGGCGATCGGCGTCGTCCTGACCCGCGGCGCGGTACGCGACCAGATCGCCGACGAGGTCGCGGGTCAGGCTGACTTGATCGCCTTTCAGCTGCGCAGCGCGGGGGAGGACGTGTTGTCGACCCGCGTCGGCGGCGATCGGCTGCGCTCGACTCGCCGTCTGCGGCTCGCGCCGCTCTTTCGCGATCTGGCGGCGCCGACGCCGCCTGGTGCGAGCGGCGCGCCGCCGCCCGGGCTCGGCGGTCCGGCCAGACCGCCGGGTGGCGGCGCTCTGGGCGGTGGTGGCGCTGCCGCGCTCGGTGGCCCAGGGCCGGGCGGCCCGCCGGCAGCTGGCGGCGACGCCGCGCCCCGTCCCCAGGTGCTGACGCTCGCGGGCGCGCGCGCGGCGTTGCCTGCCGACGCCTACGCCGAGCTCCGCGGCGACAACAGCGCGAACGGGCGCGCCGAGATCGACGGCGAGCGCCAGATCTACTCGGCGCGGCGGGTCGGCCCGGCGGTCGTGCTCGTCTCGCGACCGGACTCGCTGACCAAGGATGACTTCTCGGACTACCTCGGCGGCCTGTTGCTCGCCGGCGCGATCGCCGCGGCACTCGCTGGCCTGGCCGCCGCGCTGCTGGCGCGCAGGTTGACGGCTCCGATCGCGCGCGTCGGCGACGCTGCACGTTCGCTCGCCGAGGGCCGCGATCCCGGCCGGCTGCCGCCGGAGAAGACTGCTGAGCTCGCCGCCCTCTCGGACTCCTTCAACGACATGTCCGAGCAGCTCGCGCGCTCGCGCGAGGCCGAGCGGGCGGTTCTGCTGTCGGTGTCGCACGAGTTGCGCACGCCGCTGACCGCGATCCGCGGCTACGCCGAGGGCATCGAGGACGGAACGGTTGATCCTAAGACGGCCGCCGAGGTCGTTGGGCGCGAGGCGGACCGCCTCGGCCGTCTGGTCGGCGACCTGCTCGCGCTGGTCAAGCTGGAGCAGGGCGTGCTCGACGTTCGCTCCGAGCGCGTCGACTTGGCCGAGGGGGCGCGCGAGGCCGAGCGGCGACTGCGTCCGCAGGCGAAGGCGAGCGACGTGGCCGTGACCGTCGAAGCTGGCGGCGGCGAGGTCGACGGCGATGAAGTCACGACATCGGACGCCGGCGGCGGTCAGCTCGTCGCGCTGGCCGACGCCGACCGCGTTGTCCAGGTCGTCTCCAACCTCGTCGAGAACGCGATCCGCGTCACGCCCGCGGGCGGCACGGTCGCGGTCGGCGTCGTTCCCGGCGCGATCGTCGTCTCCGACACCGGTCCCGGCATCCCCGCCGAAGACCTAGAGCACGCCTTCGACCGCTTCCACCTGCGCCGTCGGCACGGTCGCGGCTCGCCCGACGGCGCCGGGCTCGGCCTCGCGATCGTCCGTGAGTTGACCGAGGCGATGGGCGGCAGCGTCGCCGTCGAGAGCAGCCCCGGCGCGGGCGCCACCTTCACCGTCCGCCTTCCCCCCGCGATCTAGGCGACCTCAAACCAGTTCGGAAGGTTGTGCACACCCTGCTGTGCACAAACCTCCATGCGAGAGTCGGTTGGCACGGATCCGCCACGCCATTGGGAATAGATGCGGTCACTCCCCGACTCCGACTAGGAGGACCGATGTCCCACAGGATCAAGACGATCGCGATCGCCGCGACCGCATCCGCATTGACGGTCGCCGGAATGGCCGGCGCGCATGGCGGCGACGGCAAGGGCGACCGCCACTCGGCGCCCGCATTCAGCGGCAGCTCACTCGGCAAGTCGCTCACCTACTCGGAGACGCATCTGCGCAAGGACGGCGAGGACGTCACGGTCCATGTCGATCAGGGCCGGGTGCTCGCGTCGACCGCGAGCAGCGTCTCGATCCGTCGCAACGACGGTGAGACCGTCGAGGTGCCGGTTGACGGTGACACCAAGGTCTGGGGCGGCTGGTGGCACAGGGGTCACGGCGCGAAGGCCGCACACCACAAGCACGGCGACGGCGGTGCCGGCGTCGCCGACATCCCCGAGGGCAAGCGTGTGCTTGTCCTGCGCAGCG
>CAMLNW010000115.1 GCA_946481495.1 uncultured Actinomycetes bacterium | reverse complement strand
TGACCGGCAGCTTCTCGCTGATCGAGGCCGGGCCCGAGTTCATCCTGACCGGCGTCGGCGGCGTCGCGATCGGCGTGGCCGGAGGCTTGGCGATCGCCGCCGTGCGCAAGCGGCTCGACGACCCGCCGACCGAGATCACGATCTCGTTGCTGACGCCGTACGCCGTCTACCTGCCGGCCGAGGAGCTCGGGCTGTCTGGCGTAATCGCCGCGGTGACCGTCGGCGTCGTGCTCGGTTGGCGCGCCTCGGAGCTGACCACCCACACCACCCGCCTGCAGACCTATGCGGTCTGGGAGATCCTGCAGTTCCTGCTCAACGCGGTCCTGTTCATCCTGATCGGGCTGCAGTTGCACACCGCGCTCGACGCGCTCCAGGAGCGCGACAGCGGCGAGTTGCTCGGATATGCCGTTCTGGTCTCGGCGGTCGTGATCGCCGTGCGAATCGCCTGGGTCTACGGGCTGAGCGTGCTCGATCGCGGCGTGCGACACGAGATCGCCGGCCCCGAGGACGGCAGCGGCTGGAAGGAGGTGACGCTGGTCGCCTGGAGCAGCATGCGCGGCGCGGTCTCGCTCGCCGCCGCGCTAGCGATCCCACTCCAGACCGACGCCGGCGCCGCCTTCCCCGAGCGCGACTTGATCCTCTTCCTGACCTTCTCGGTGATCATCGCGACGCTCGTCCTGCAGGGTCTGGCCTTCCCGCTACTGATCCGCGCGCTCGACCTCGACGACGACACCTCCGACGCTGACGAGGAGCTCGACGCGCGGATCGAGATCGCCTACTCGGCGCTCGACCGGATCGAGGAGCTGTCCGGCGAAGGCTGGGTTCCGGAGGACACGATCGAGCGCGTGCGCAACATGTACGACTACCGGCGGCGGCGGTTCAGCTCACGGCTCGACGACCACAGTCCGGAGGGAGAGTTCGACTACGAGCAGCGCGCCGAGCTCTACCGGCGCGTGATGAACGAGGTGATCGACGCCCAGCGCGCGACCCTGCGCCGGCTACGCGACGGCGGTCAGATCACCGACGAGGTGCGGCGAGGCGTCGAGCACGAGCTCGATCTCGAGCAGGCGCGGCTCGAGCGCAGCGACCTGCCGGCTCAGCCGCGCTCGGCGACCAGCAGCGCCTGAGTCGCGCGGCCGATCATGCCGCGCTCGTCGTGCAGCGCGGTGTCGGACAGGCCGATGCCGCTGCGCTCGGGGTAGGTCACCGCATCGAGGCAGACCCACTCCCCCTCCGGTAGCCGGCGCAGGTTCACCGTCAGATCGGTGTTTATGAAGATGTAGCGGCGGTAGTCAAGCGGCGAGCTGACGCCGTTGCCGGAGTCGGCGGCCGCCAGCACGCGGTCCAGCTGGTTCGGCTCCTCCCCCTCGATCAGCGGGACGCGCATCCGCATCCAGGCGCGCGCCGGACCGGGCTCAACGAAGCCCCCCTCGACGAACCGCACCTCCATCGCTGTGTGGTAGCCGACGTCCCACGGAACTGGGAAGAAGCTCTGCACGGCTGCGCTGTCGGGACCGGGGATCGGCGCCTGCTCGGGCGGCGCGCGGTCGATCTCGACGTCGGCGGTGCGGATCCGCCAGGCGCGGGCACGGATCACCGGCTCGCCATCGTGGCGCAGCTCACCCTCGATCAGCTCGACGTTGCGCCCTGGCCTGATGATCTCGGTGCGCGTCTCGAGCCTTGCGATCGGCACCGGCCGGACGATCTCGTAGGTGATCCGGACGATCTGCGCAGACTCGATGGCGCCGGCTCGGTCGAGCGCGCGACCGAGCAGCGCGCACGGCGGGCCAGCGTGCTGGCTGCCTTCGTCCCACGGACCGCGGGTCAGCTCGGACGCGTCGAAGCCGTCGCCGTCAGGTGTGTAGAACGCCTCCGCCACGGCGGCGATCCTATGGCGCGGCGCGAAGGCACAGTTGCCCGGGCGAATACACTCTCCGGCCGTGGCCAAGCAGAGACAGCAGAAGATGCAGCAGGTCCAGGTCGGTTCGCTCGCGGCGATCCAGCTCCTCGAGGACCGCACCGACGAGCAGCTGATCAGCGAGTCCAAGCACCGCGTTGCCGCCAAGGCCCTGCTGGCCGCACGCGCCGCCGAGCGCTACGACGCCGACACGGCACGCAAGTACTTCAACGAGGCACTGTCCGGCTGCCATCCGCAGGAGCGTCCCGCACTGCGTCAGATGATGAACGCCTCGATGGCGCTCGCCGAGCGCCGCCCCGATGATCTCAAGGCCGCCGTCGAGAAGCTCGGCCAGGCGCCGCCCTCGGGTCGTCAGCTGTTCATGCTGCGGATCATGGGCCTGATCGCCCCGGCCGCGAGCGCCGGCGTGATGGCGCGCGTACGCGGCATCCTGATCCTCGTCCTGCTGGTCATCGCGATCCTCGCGATCGGCTTCGGGCTCGCCAAGCTGATCGCGCTGCCGTTCGGCGGCGTCGGCACGCTCGGCGGCCTGGTGCTCGGCCTGCTGATTGTCGTCGCCGTGCTCGGCGGTCTGGCGTTCTTCGGTCGTCGCCGGCAAGCGGCGAGAGCCGCCGCGGGCTGACTCGCTTAGCTCGCGCTGAAGGTCGCCTTCTCGATCAAGACTGGCCGCGACGGCTGCTCACTGGGCGTGCCGAGCGCCTCGATCCGCATCACCGTGTCCATGCCCTCGGTGACCTTGCCGACGATCGCGTACTCCGGCGGCAGACCGGCGTCCTCGGCGGTCACGACGTAGAACTGGCTGCCTGACGTCCCGGGCTTCTCGGTCGCGGTCTTCGCCATCGAGACGACGCCACGCTTGTAGGTGGCCGTCTTCGGCGGCTTGTCGACGGTCTTGTAGCCGGGTCCGCCCATGCCACTGCCCGTCGGATCGCCACCCTGGATCACGAAGCCGGGCACGATGCGGTGGAAGACCGTGTCGTCGTAGAAGCCGCTGCGCGCGAGCGAGGCAAATGAGGCCGCGGTGTTCGGCGCGCCCTTGACGTCGAGCGTGACGGTGAAGTCGCCGCAACTCGTCTGGAAGGTGACCGTGTTGGTCTTGGTCGGGTCGAGCTTGTCGGTCGGCTTCTTGGCGCCGCCGTCGGGCTTCGGCGCGGGCGCCTCGACCTTCGCGCACTCCTGGCCGCTATCGGCAGCCGTCTCCGTCGTCGCGGCGCCACCGCTCGAACCGCTGCTGTCGGAGTCGTCGTCACCGCAACCGGCGAAGACGAGGACGGTGAGCAGGGCTATGAGTGCTGTCAGTGCGCGGATCACGGGTGGCAGCCTAACTCGGCAATAGAGTTCCCGCGACGGTGACCCTCTCCCCCCTGCTCCAGCGCTACGACCAGGTCATCCTCGATCTTGACGGCTGCGTTTGGATCGGCGACGAGGTCGTACCGGGTTCCCCGGAGGCGATCGCCGCGCTGCGCGAGGCCGGCAAGCGCGTCGCCTTCGCGACCAACAACTCCTGGCACCCCGGCGAGGACCAGGTCGCGCGGCTCTGGGGCCACGGCATCCAGGCCTCGCTCAGCGACGTCGTCACGGTCGGCGGCGCGATGCAGCATCTGCTCAACGAGACGCGCCAGGGACGCAGCGCTTTCGTGATTGGCGGCGAGTCGCTGCACGCCAACGTCGCCGACGCCGGGTTGACCGTCCTCAACGGCACCGAGCAGGCAGAGCACGCCGAGGTCGTGGTGATGGGCGGCACGGACCAGGTGACCTACGACGATCTGCGCGTCGCGACGCTCGCGGCGCGCCGCAACGGCGACCTGCTCGCCACCGCTCGCGATCCCACGCTGCCGATGCCTGGTGGCCACTGGCCGGGAACCGGCGCCCTGCTCGCCGCCGTCGAGACCGCGTCTGGGATCACCGGCCAGATCGTCGGCAAGCCACAGCCGCAGCTCTTCTACACAGCGCTCGACCGACTCGGCGAGGGCCGCACGCTCGCCGTGGGCGACCGCCTCGACACCGACATCGCAGCCGCCACGGCCGCGGGCCTCGACGCCGCGCTCGTCCTCAGCGGCGGCATGACCCCAGATGAGGCCCAAGCCGCCATCGCCGCCAAGGGCGCCCCCCAGCCGATCCAGGTCGCTCCTGACCTGCGCACGCTAGTGCTGGGCGAATAGGCGCCCATAGACTGCCGCCCGTGACCCGCCGCTACGTCGTTATCTGCAACCCCGTCGCGGGCGGGGGTCGTGGCAGCAAGCGGCTGCCGTTGGCGGTCGCCGAGCTCACGCGGCTCGGCGCCGAACATCGCGTCGTACAGACGCGCGACATCGACCACGCACGCGAGCAGGCGCGCGCCGCCGTTGCGGCGGGCGAGACGGTCATCGCGATCGGCGGCGACGGCCTGCTGCGCCCGATCGCCGCGGAGCTGCGTGGTAGCGACTCGGCGCTGGCGATCGTGCCCGGCGGGCGCGGCAACGACCTTGCGCGGGTGCTCGAAATACCGACCGACACCGCCGCCGCGACGCGGATTGCGGTCGAGGGACGCGAGTGGCTGATGGACATGGCCACCGTCGATGGCGAGCCCTACCTCGGAATCGCCAGCTTCGGCTTCGATTCCGATGCCAACCGGATCGCCAACGAGGCGCGTCTCGTTAAGGGCAACGCCGTCTATCTCTACGCGGCGCTGCGCGCGCTGATGGCCTGGCGGCCAGCGCGCTTCACTGTGACCGTCGACGGGGAGCGCCACCAGCTGACCGGCTTCTCAGCGGGCGTCGCGAACTCGCGCGCCTATGGTGGCGGCATGATGGTGGCCCCGCAAGCGGAGCTCGACGACGGTCAGCTCGACGCCATGGCGCTCGGCGACGTATCGAAGCGATATTTCCTGTTTCGCCTGATGCCGAAGATATTCAAGGGCGCCCATCTCACTGATCCGGGCTTCCACTACTGGCGTGGGACGTCGATCGAGGTCGCCGCTGACCGAGACTTCACGATCTACGCCGACGGCGATCCGATTGGCGAGCTGCCCGCGCGCGTGGAGGTCGAGCCGCGCTGCCTGCGCGTGATCGTCCCGCGCTGATGTTCGGCCTCTGGCGCCTGCTCGCCCGTGTCGTGCGCGCGCTCAGCCGCCGCCTCGGCCGCGGCGGCGGGACCACGCTCCCAGGCCGGCTGCTGCTGCGCGTCAGCCCGGGCGCGCTCGACCGGATGGGCAGGGAGCTCGACGACGGCGCGGCGGTGGTCTCCGCCACCAACGGCAAGACGACGACATCCGCGATGGTCGCGGCAATCCTCGAGCGCTCCGGTGAGCAGATCGTCCACAACAGTGCCGGCTCGAACATGGGCTGGGGCGTCGCTACCGCGCTGCTCGACGCCCGCCGCGGCCGTGGACAGCTCGGCCTGTTCGAGGTCGACGAGGCGTGGCTGCCGCAGGTCGCCCGCGCACTGCATCCCGGCACCTACCTGTTGGCCAATCTCTTCCGCGACCAGCTCGATCGCTACGGCGAGCTCGAGACGCTCGCCGACGGCTGGGCCGGCCTGGTTGCCGAGCAGGACGGCAAGGCGCGCTTCGTGCTCAATGCCGACGACCCGCTCGTCGCCGATCTCGGCCGTGGCCGCGAGGGCGTCGTCTACTTCGGCGTCGAGGACGACTCGCAGGCGCTGCCCGAGTTGCAGCACGCCGCCGACTCGAAGCACTGTCGCAACTGCGGCGCGGCCTACGTCTACGACGCGATCTACCTCGGTCACCTTGGCCGCTACCACTGCCCGGGTTGCGGTAGGACGCGGCCCGAGCCGACGGTCGTCGCGACGCGCGTGGTCCTGGACGGGATGGACTCGGCCGAGGTAACGCTGCGCACCCCGGCCGGGACGATCGACTTCCGTCTCCCCCTCCCCGGCCTCTACAACGTCTACAACGCCGTCGCGGCAGCCGCGCTGGCGCTCGATCTTGGCGCGTCGCTCGACGACGTCCAGCAGGCGCTCGCCGGGTTCGGCGGCGCGTTCGGCCGCGTCGAGACGATCGCCGTTCCCCACCCCGCTGGTGGCGAGCGACCGGTCTCGATCCTGTTGATCAAGAACCCCGCTGGCGCCAACGAGGTCCTGCGTACCCTGACACTCGCCGGCGAGCCGATCGACCTCTGGATCGCCCTCAACGACAACATCGCCGACGGCCGCGACGTCTCCTGGATCTGGGACGCCGACTTCGAGCTGCTGGCCGGTCACGTGCAGCGCATCACCTGCACCGGCACCCGCGCCGAGGAGCTGGCGCTGCGGCTGAAGTACGCCGGGATCGAGGCCGAGACGCTCGTCGACCGCGAGCTGCCCGCGGCACTCGACACCGCGGTCGCGATCGGCGACTCCGGCCGGCCGCTCTACGCCCTGCCCACCTACACGGCGCTGCTCGAGCTGCGCGACCTGCTCAGCGAGCGCGGGTTGGCCGACCGGTGGGCCGGTTGAGCGACTTCGTCTTCGGCTACGGATCGCTCGCCAGCGACCTCCTCGCCAACATCGAGGTCAGGCGCCTGCGCGGCTACCGCCGTGTCTTCGGAGTTGCCGCCGACAACTCCGAGGAGATCGCCGGCTACAAGCGCTACCGGGTTCCCGGCGACGGCGACTACCCGGACGTCTACGTCGCGTTCCTCGACATCGTCGAAGAGCCCGACAGCACCATCAACGGCGTCCTGGCAGCGATCGATCCCGGATCGCTCGCCGATCTCGACCGGCGCGAGCGCAACTACGATCGAATCGACGTGACGGCGGCGATCGACGATCCACCCGACGGTCGGGTTTGGGCCTACACCGGCTCGCGCGACGGTCGCTCCCGTCTGCAGGCTGGTATCGAAGCCGGCACGGCCGTCGTCCAACGCAGCTACCTCGAACACGTCCACGACGGCTTCAGGCGCCTCGGCGACGGCGAGTACGAGCGATTCGTCGCGACCACCGAGCTCGACAGCCTGCCGTTGGTCGATCTCGAGCGGGTCGACCTGCCCCCGGAGAGCCCTGACCGATGAGCACCACGAGCATGGCGACCGACGCCGCGGCCTGGCACGACGTCGAGTGCAGCTCCTATGCCGCCGACTTCGACCTCTGGCACGAGCTGGCACGCGACCGCGGCGGTCCCGTCCTCGATGTCGGCTGCGGCACAGGGCGTGTCGCGCTCGAGCTCGCGGCGGCGGGTCACGAGGTGATCGGTCTCGATGCCGACCAGCCGCTCGTCACCACGCTCAACATGCGCGCCGCGAAGGCCGGCGTCCCCGCGAGCGCGCTCCGAGCCGACGCGCGCAGCTTCACGCTCAAGCGGCGCTTTCCGTTGGCGATCGTGCCGATGCAGGTAGCCCAACTTCTTGGAGGACCGCCCGGACGCGCGACGATGCTCACCACGCTGGCACGCCACCTCGAGCCCGGAGGCCTGATCGCGCTCGCCGTCGCCGACCCGTTCGAGGCGGTCGAGCCCGGCGAGTCGCGCCCACCGCTGCCCGACGTGCTCGAGATCGACGGCTGGGTCCTCTCCTCGACGCCTGTCGCGGTTCGCGACCAGGGCGACTCCGTGGCGATTGACCGTCTCCGCCAAGCCGTCTCGCCCGACGGCGACCTGACCGAGGAGCTCTCCTCGATCACACTCGACGACTGCGCGCCCGCGACACTCGAGGACGAGGGTCGCGCCGCTGGGCTGACCGTTTTGCCCGCGCGCCAGGTCCCACCCACCGTCGACTACGTGGGCAGCACCGTCGTCATGCTGGAGGCACCGCGATGACCTCCCCCACGCTACGCGTCTGCGCGCTCTACCCAGAGCTGATGAACATCTACGCCGACCGCGGCAACATCGCCATCCTGCGTGCCCGCTGCGAATGGCGTGGCATCGGCTTCGAGCTCGCCTCCTCCACCCTGCGCGAGCCGCTCGCCGCCACCGACCACGACCTCTTCTACATCGGCGGCGGCCAGGACCGCGACCAGGCCGCCGTCGCCGCCGACATGGTCGCCACCAAGCGCGACGCCCTCCACGTCGCCCGCGACAACGGCGCCGTCGTCCTCGCCGTCTGCGGCGGCTACCAGCTGCTCGGTCACAGCTACCAGCTCGGCGACGAGGAGCTGCCCGGCGTCGGCCTCGTCGATCTGAAGACGGTCCGCGAGGAGGGCCCCCGCCTGATCGGCAACTGCGCCATCGAGGCAGACTTCGGCAACGGCCCCCAGACGATCGCAGGCTTCGAGAACCACGGCGGCCGCACCTACCTCGGCCCCGGCGAGCGCGCCCTCGGCCGCGTCCTCTCAGGCCATGGCAACAACGGCAAGGACGGCCACGAGGGAGTCCACTCCAACAACGTCATCGGCACCTACCTCCACGGCCCCCTCCTCCCCAAGAACGTCTGGCTCGCCGACCGCCTGATCGAGCTCGCCCTCGACATCGAGCTCCAGCCGCTCCCCGGCGACGAAGTCGAGCAAGCCGCCCACGCCTCAGCTCGACGGGCGGCCGGCGTCTAGGTCGCGCCTTCGGGCTAGGGATCGCGGGTTGCTGCCCGCGGGTCCTGTCTCCGATTTTGGTCTGGGTGCTCGCAAGC
>CAMLNW010000114.1 GCA_946481495.1 uncultured Actinomycetes bacterium | reverse complement strand
TTCTTACGGTCGACGATCTGCAGGTAGCCGTCGTCGTCGAGCACGCCGATGTCGCCGGTCCGCAGCCAGTCGCCGTCGAACGTCTCGGCGGTCTTGTCGGGCAGGTTGCGGTAGCCGACCATGATGCCCGGCCCGCGAACCAGCACCTCGCCGTCCTCGTCGAGCCGGATGTCGATACCCGGGACGGCGGGACCGACGGTGCCGAGCTTGATCCGCCGCGGCGGGTTGACAGTCGCGACACCGCAAGTCTCGGACATCCCCCAGACCTCGCCGATCGGAACACCGATCGCGTGGAAGAACTCGAGCACCTCGAGCGGCGTCGGCGCCGCGCCAACGCTGACAGCGGCGACCTGGTCGAGCCCGAGCTGGACCCGCAACGCGGCGAACATCTGCTCCTCGGCCGCCGCGGCCGCTGCCGCCACGTCGTCGGGCACGGCCTCCCCCACCTGCTCGGCGCGAACCTTTGCGAGTGCGGCGTCGAGACCGCGCTGCGCCGGCTCGCGCTGCTCGTCGGGGAGGCCGGCGACCATCGCCTCGAGGCCTGCCTTGATCTTCTCCCAGATGCGCGGGACGGCGAAGAACCACGTCGGCCGCACCTTCGGCAGGTACTCGACGATCCGGCGCGGATCGGGGCAGATCGTCACCTCGATGCCGCGTACGACCGGCAGGTAGTAGTGCGCGCCACGCTCGGCGATGTGCGCGGCGGGCAGCCAGGAGATCACGCGGCCCTCGCCGGGACCCGGCATCGGGACGGTGTCCTCGACCGATGCGACCAACGTCAGCAGGTTGCGGTGGGTGAGCTGAACGCCCTTCGGCGGACCGGTGGTGCCGGAGGTGTAGATCAGCGTCAGCAGATCGTCGAGGCCGAGCGCGGCGACGGTCGGCTCAACGTCGAAGTCGGGATCGAGCGCTTCGAGCTCGGCGAGCGTGCGGTCGCCGCCCTCACCGCCGACAACGACCAGCTGCTCCAACTCGGGCAGCTCTGCCCGTGCCGCGTCGAAACGCTCGAGGTAGCCGGCCTCGACGATCGCGATCTTCGCCCCGGAGTCGCGTACGACATGGGCGATCTGCTCGGGCGACGAGGTCTGGTAGATCGAGAACGGAACGGCGCCGAGCGCCACCGCCCCGAGGTCGACGGGGATGAAGTCGGGGCTGTTGGACAGCATGATCGCGACCGCGTCGCCCTTGCGGACGCCAAGCGCGGCGAGCCCGCCGGCGATCCGCGTCGAGCGGTCGCGCAACTCGTTCCAGCTGATCGACTGGTCGTCGTCCCAGCGCAACGCGGCGGCGTCGCCGAGCGTCGCGACCGTCGCCTCGAAGGCGCGGTAGACGCTGTCGTGCGCGGGCGGCTCCAGCGGTCCGCCCGAGCTCTCCCTAAGGGACATTGAACCCGTCGCCTGACAGTCGCCCGATGTCGTTGCTCAATCCGATCGCGAACAGCCCGATCACCAGCATGAAGCCGACCACCCCCGCACGCTCCATCACGCTGAACGGCACCGGTTTGCCCCCACGAAGCTTCTCCACAGCGGCCCAGAATATATGCCCCCCGTCAAGCGGCAGGAACGGGAACAGGTTGACGATCGCCAGCGACAGCGAGATCACGGCCAAGATCGCGACGGTATTCGCCAAGTTGTTGAGGATCGTCTGGCGGGTGACCTCGTAGGAGCCGACGATGCCGCTTATCTGCTCGCGTTGCTGGGTGTCGAAGATCCGCGCCGGCAAGCTCAGCGTCTCCTTGGTGATGAACCAGAAACGGTCGAGCGAGGTCGTCGCCGCTTCGTTGGCCGGCAGCGTCTCGCGCGGGCCGGCGGCGTAGCTGAAGCCGAGCCGGGTCCGCTCGACCCCCGTCGTGGCGTCGTAGACGGGCGTCAGCTCTTCGACGACCCGCTTGCCGTCGCGCTCCACGACCAGCGTCGCCGGCTCGGCCGCCTTGCAACCGTCGACTGGCGGGGTCTGGGCGCACTTGTGCGTTCCGATCTGCTTCGACAGCTCGATCGGATCGCCGCGGACGCCGTCGACCGATATCAGCCGGTCTCCGGGCTGCAGCGCCGCCGCGGCCGGGTAGCCCTTCTCGATGCTTCCGACACGATCGCTGCCGGTCTCGCCGCCGATCAAGCCGAAGTAGACGAACAGCAGCACGAAGGCGACAATCAGGTTGACCGCCGGCCCGGCGCTGATCACGGCCATCCGCTTCCAGACCGGCTGCGCGTGGTAGGCGCGCGTGCGAACCTCGTCCGGCAGGTCCTCGGCCGGGCTCATGCCGCTGATCTTCACGTAGCCGCCCGCGGGGATCAGGCCGATCGCGTACTCGGTCTCGCCGATCTTCTTGCTGGCGAGCGTCGGCGGGAAGAAGAGCGAGAACTTCTCGACGCGCATCCCGACCCACTTGGCGACGGTGAAGTGGCCGAGCTCGTGCAGGATGACGAGCAGCACGAAGCCCGCGAAGGCAAGGAACCAGCTCACGCCGGCGCTCCCTGGCAAAGCTCACGCGCCCGCTCGCGTGCCTCCGCGTCGGCGGCGTAGAGGTCGGAGAAGTGGCGGACCGGGCGCTCGGGCAGCGCCGCCAGCGTCTGCTCGATCACAGCGGCGATGCCGAGGAACGGCAGCTCGCCGTTGAGAAAGGCGTGGACGGCGATCTCGTTGGCCGCGTTGAGCACGCAGGGTGCCGTCCCGCCCACCGCGGCGGCTTCGCGCGCGAGCCGCAGGCACGGGAACGCCTCGTCGTCGACCGCCTCGAAGGTCAGCGCGCCGACTTCGACGAGATCGAGCGGCCGCACCGGCAGCTCGATGCTCTCCGCGCCGTGCAGCGCGTAGGAGATCGCGATCCGCATGTCGGGCGGACCGACGTGGGCGAGCATCGCGCCGTCGGCGAGCGTCACGAGGCCGTGAATCAGCGACTGCGGGTGGACGACCACGTCGAGCCGCTCGTACGGAAGCCCGAAGAGATGGTGTGCCTCCATCAACTCGAGTCCCTTGTTCATAAAGGTTGCCGAGTCGATCGTGATCTTGCCGCCCATCTCCCAGGTCGGATGGGCGAGCGCCTGCTCGGCGGTCACCGCTGCCAGCTCGGCACGCGTGCGACCACGGAACGGCCCGCCGCTGGCGGTGATCGTCATCCGGTCGACACCGCCTGGCGGTAGACCGGCGATCAACTGGTGCAGCGCGGTGTGCTCGGAGTCGACGGGAACGATCCGCGCGCCGGTCGCCTCGGCGAGCGCCATCACCAGCTCACCGCCAACAACGAGGCTCTCCTTGTTGGCGAGCGCCAGGTCGATCCCCTCGCCGAGCGCGGCGACTGTCGGTCCGAGGCCAGCCGAGCCGACGAGCGAGTTGAGCACGAGGTCGCACTCGGTCTCGACGATCAGCTCGATCAGACCCTCGGCGCCGGCCAGCACCTGACCGTCGGTCCAACGCTCCGCCGCACGCGCGGCGGCATCTGGGTCGGCGAGCGCGATCCGCTCGACGCCGTGGGCCACCGCCTGCTCGAGCAGCGCGTCGACGCTCGATCCCGCGGCCAAGCCGACCACCTCGAGCGAATCGCTGCGGGAGATGACGTCGAGGGCCTGCGTGCCGATCGAGCCGGTCGAGCCGGCGATGACGATCCTGCGCATCCGCCCCAGTCTAGGAGGCGCTTCGCGGCGCGGCGGCGAGCCGCAGCAACAGCTGCATCCGGATCGCGGCCGGAGCGAGCTCGGCCGTCTGGTCGTCGGCGTAAAGCTCGACCAGGTAGGCGCCCGACCCGTGCGCCACGACGCTGACCAACGCGGCGTCGAAGCCCATCTCCGCGAGCAGTCGTTGCTCGGCCGGATCCGTGTGGTCGTCGCCGACTCGAGCGACGAAGCCCCCCACTCCCGCGCGCACCAACTCGGCGGTGTGCGGGAAGTCCTCCAACCGGTAGACCTCGTTCGCAAGCCCCATTCGCAGCCCGCGCAGACGGCTGTCGCGATCGTCGGCGGTCGACACCGAGCGGATCACCGAGCTGCCCCGCTCCCAGCGCGAGATCGCCCATGCGGCACCGTTGAGCGTCGCCGCAAACGCGACAGCGACCGTCTCGACACGATCCAGCACCCGCCGGCGGCCGAGCTCGCGGTCCAGCAGGAGCATCGTCCGCGCCGCCATCGCCTCGATCTGCTGATCGATCCGGTGTGCGCGCAGCTGGCGCTGCTCACCGAGGTCGGCCGCGGCCGGCTCAGCATCGGGATCGGCGGTGCAGAGGCGTCCCCCACCACGCCGCTTGGCGGCGTACTGGGCGGTGTCCGTGGCGCGCAGCAGCTCGGCAGCCGTGCTGCCCGGCCGTGCCTCAGCAGCGCCAAACGACAACGAGAGCGGCAGCGTGGCGTCGTCGTCGGCGAGCAGCTCCAGTGCCGTACGAGCGACCTCGGTGGCGGCATCGATCTCGCAGCCCTCGAGCAGAACGCAGAACTCGTCGCCGGCGAGCCTGCCAACCAAGGCGGCGGCCTCGGGCGCCGCACTCGCGACGAGCGCCTCGCCGACACGACAGAGCGCGCGGTCACCGATGTGATGTCCGTGCTCGTCGTTGATGTCCTTGAGCCCGTCGACGTCAGCCAGCAGCAGCGTCAGCGGAGCGCGCAGCGTCACCTGGGCGTCCAGCAGCGCGTCGAGACGCTCTTCGATCGCGCGTCGGTTAGCCAGTCCGGTAAGTGGGTCCTCGTAGGCGAGCCGCGAGACGCGCGCGAAGCGCTCGCCGCGTGCCAGCACGAGCGACAGGCGGTCGGCGATCGCCTGCAGAAAGCGGGCGTCACCGGAGCCGAAGCGCGGCGAGCCCTTTGCCGTGGTCGCCCACACCTCGCCCCAGACCTCGTCGTCGAGCAGGATCGGGACCCCGACGTCGGACTCCTTGCCGAGCGCCTTCAATACGGCTACCGCCGCCGACGAAGCGTCTGGATCGTCGACCGCAGTCCTGTAGGGCTCCGCGTCGCGCAGCAGCTTCGCGACGACCGGGTTTTCGGACAGTGGGTAGGTCTCGTTGGCCGGAAAGCGCTCCTCGCCAGGACCGAGCTGGCCGACGTTGATTAACGTCCGCATCGCCTCGCGGTCGGGCTCCCAGCGACTGATCGAGAGCGAAGCCGCACCGGTCACCGCGAGCGCGGCCTCGGCCGCCTGCTCCATCACGTCCTCGAGCCGGTAGGCGTCGGCGGTCGCAGCCGCGATTCGCATCAACGCCTCGCGCTCACCCGGAACGCGGCGTCCACGGCCGCCGACAGCGCGCAACGAGCGCTGCTGGCGCTCGTGCGGGGACTGCTCCGGGCCAATGTTGTGCGGTTGAACAGGCATTGCTACACAGCTGGTATCGGCGCTTGAGCCACCAGCCTGTAGTCCTGCTAATTGGCTGACAGCGGGCGCTTTCTGGAAACTCAGCCGTACCCGAGCAACAAGGCAGCGTAGAAACCGACGACGACCGTGAAGAAGACGGCGTCGAGGCGATCGAGCGCCCCGCCGTGGGCACCGAATATCCGTCCGCTGTCCTTGACCGCCAGGTCGCGCTTGACCGCCGACTCGAACAGGTCGCCGAGCGGCGCGGCAAGCGCGACCAAGAAGCCGATCGCCAACGCGTCCCAGCCGGACAGCCAGTCTTGGTAGAGGCCCGCGCACCAGAACGCGACTGTCGCCCCGACGATCCCGGCGATCAGGCCCTCGACGGTCTTGTTCGGCGAGATGTCGGGCGCCAGCTTGCGCCGGCCCCAAAGCCGTCCGCCGCCGTAGGCGGCGGTGTCGCCGACGAAGGTCGCCACCAGGACGTCGATCAAGAGACCGTCGCCGTGCTCGAGCGAGCGCAGGAAGACGCCGTGGGCGAGCGGCAGGCCGATCCACATGACGCCGAACACGGTCGCCGCGAGCCCCCATGAGATGTTCGCCAGGCTCGGCCGAGCGAGCGCCAGGAGGAAGGCCAGCGGCAGCGCGGCGACCAGCGCGATCAGCACGTCGGCGCGCTGCTCGTAGGTGGCGAGCAGCACCATCCCCGCCATGGCCATATAGCCGGCCAGATCGATCGGCCGCGCCCGGCGCATCAGGCCGTAAAGCTCGTAGAGCGCCACGCAGCCGAGCGCGATCAGGCCGAGGGCGAAGACGGTTCCGCCCTGGACGACGATGAAGATCGCGAACAGCGCGGCCGGAATGGCGACGAGGACCCGCCCAGTCAGCTCGCTCATGAGGGCTCACGCGCGCCGAAGCGGCGCTGACGGTCGCCGTACTCGGCGAGCGACTGCTCGAACGCCGCACGGTCGAAATCGGGCCAGAGCTCGTCGCGGAACACCAGCTCCGAGTACGCGCACTGCCAGAGCAGGTAGTTCGACAGCCGCTGCTCGCCGCTGGTGCGGATCAGCAGGTCGGGCTCGTGCATCTCCGGCGCGTAGAGCCGCGCCGCGAACTCCTCCTCGGTCGTCCCGTCGAAACCGCGCGCCGCGTCGAGGATCTCGGCGCGCGCGCCGTAGTTGAACGCGACGAACATCGTGATGCGGGTGTTAGCGGCCGTCAGCTCCTCGGCCCAGTCCATCCGCTGCTGGAGCTCTGACGACACCCCTTCGCGACGGCCGATGAAGCGCATACGGACGCCCTCTTCGTGCAGCTCCGGCGTCTCACTGTCGATCCGCTCGCCGAACATCTGCATCAGCCCGGCGACCTCCTCCGGCGACCGCCTCCAGTTCTCCGTCGAGAACGAGTAGACGGTCAACTCCTCGACGCCGAGCTCTGCCGCGTCGCGCAGCCGGGCCTTGACGACGTCGGCTCCGGCGCGGTGGCCCTCGATCGGCGGCAGTCCGCGCGCCTGCGCCCAACGACCGTTGCCATCGGTGATGATCGCGACGTAGCGCGGCGTCGCACTCATCCGACGGTCAGACCTGGAGAATCTCGTCCTCTTTGGCCGCAAGCGACGAGTCGATCTCGGCGATCTTCCCGTCGGTGAGCTTCTGCAGCTCCGTCTCTGCGCGGTGCTCGTCGTCGGCGCCGATCTCGCCGTCCTTCTTCAGGTCGCGCAGCTCCTGCATCACCTCGCGGCGGACGTTGCGAACCGCGATCCGGCCCTGCTCGGCGATCCCGTGGACGACCTTGACGAGCGCGCGGCGGCGCTCCTCGGTCAGCTCGGGGATCGACAGCCGGATGAGGTTGCCGTCGTTGTTCGGCGTCAGGCCGACGTCGGACTCGAGGATCGCCTTCTCGATCGACTTGATCGAGCCCTTGTCGAAGGGTGTGACGGTCAGCAGCCGCGCCTCACTGGCGGAGACGCTGGCGAGCTGGTTGAGCGGCGTCATCGCCCCGTAGTAGTCGACCTGGACGCGGTCGAGCAGGTGCGGAGACGCCCGGCCGGTGCGGACCGTCGCGAACTCGTGACGGTTCGACTCGACCGACTTGCCCATCCGCTCCGCGGCGTCGTCGAGGAACTCCCTTACGAGGTCATCGTCCATCGCTGCTCACCACCGTCCCCACACGCCCGCCGCACACTATCCGGTCGATGTTGCGCTCGTCATCCATGTTGAAGACGTGGATTGGCAGGTCGTTGTCCATGCAGAGCGACAGCGCCGTCGAGTCCATCACGCCGAGCTGGCGCTCGATCGCCTCGCGGTGGCTGATCGACGGCAGGAAGGTCGCGTCGTCGACCTTGCGTGGATCGGCGTCGTAGACCCCCTCGACGCCGTTCTTGGCCATCAGGATCGCCTCGGCGCGGATCTCCAGCGCGCGCAGCGCGGCCGCGGTGTCGGTGGTGAAGAACGGGTTGCCGGTGCCGGCGGCGAAGATGACGATTCGCCCACGCTCGAGGTGGCGGATCGCGCGGCGGCGAATGTAGGGCTCGGCGACCTCGGAGATCGTGAGCGCCGACTGGACGCGCGTCACGGCCTCCTGCTTCTCGAGCGCGTCCTGCAGCGCCAGCGCGTTGAGCACCGTGGCTAGCATGCCCATGTAGTCGCCGGTAGCGCGGTCCATCCCCTGCGCGGCGCCCTGCATGCCGCGGTAGATGTTGCCGCCACCGACGACGATCGCCACCTCGACCCCACGCCGCTGGACGTGCGCTACCTGGGCCGCGATCGCCTGGATCCGGACCGGATCCGCGCCGTATTCCAGGTCGCCCATCAAGGCCTCGCCGGAGAGCTTCAGCAGGACCCGACCGAACGCCGCCTCACCGTCGGGCGCGTCGGCGTTCGTCGCGTCCCCCTCGGTCACCCGCTAGTCCCCGATCGCGAAGCGCGCGAAGCGGCGGATGACGACGTTCTCGCCGGTCGTGGCCGAGATCGCGGCGCGCAGCTCCTCGATCGTCTTGCCGTCGTGCTTGTCGGCGTTGACGTGGGTCTGCTGGAGCAGGACGACCTCCTCGAGCCACTTCTTCATCCGACCCTCGGCGATCTTCTCCTGGACCGGCGGTGGCTTGCCCTCCTCGGCGGCCTGCTCCTGGAAGACCTTGAGCTCGGCGTCGCGATCGGCCTGCGGCACCTCGTCCTCGGTCACGTAGCGCGGCGCGGCAGCTGCGATGTGCGAGGCGATGTCCTTGGCGAACGTCGCGAAGTCGTCGTTGCGCGCGACGAAGTCGGTCTCGCAGTCGACCTCGACCAGCACGCCGACCTTGCCGTTGTGATGGACGTAGCTGGTGACCAGCCCCTCCGAAGC
>CAMLNW010000113.1 GCA_946481495.1 uncultured Actinomycetes bacterium | reverse complement strand
CCAGGGCGAGTCCGAGCTCGTCGAGCAGGCGGTGTTCGAGATCGAGCGTCTCGCTGACCGGCATCTCCTCGGCGAGCGCGACGGCGACGATGGCCGTGGTGGATGGATCGTGCAGGAACCCGTCGACGATTGCCGCCTGGCGGTTGATCGGTCCGACGCGGGCGATCTCCGCGAACGTGTGGGGCGCTCGCAGCAGCGCCAGGCCGTGGCCGGTCGCCGGCGCATCGACGATCACGAGGTCGTAGGGGGTGGCGCTCGGCGTTTTGCGCTCGAGCTGGGCGAGCTCCCAGACCTTGCCGATCGTGACCATCTCGGCGAGCCCAGGCGCAGCTGTCGCGAGGTACTGGAAGATCCGACTGCCGCCGAGCAGTCCGGCGAGCGTGCGCGAGTGCAGTTGGTAGCGCAGCCACTCCGAGATCGCGTCCTCGGGATTGACCGAGAAGGCATGCAGACCATGCTCGATCTCCAGCTCGCGGAAGCCGGCGGCGGGCAGGCCGAAGCTCGCGGTCAAGCGTTCTTGGTCGCCGACCTCGCAGACCAGCACGCGCTGTCCGGTGCGCGCGGCGGCCAGCCCCAGCGCGGCCGCGACGGTCGTCTTGCCGACCCCGCCCTTGCCGGTGACGAAGATCAGCCGCCTGTCTAGAAGGGCGCCCACGGCCGGAAAGGCTATGGGCCCGGGTGAAGGAATCGCCTCGGCGCGTGCGAATAGGCACCGAGTAATGGCAAACGCGGACCCCAAGCAGGCCACTCCGGAGGCATCAGTGACGCCACAGGCGAAAGTCATCGCTTTCACCAACCAGAAGGGCGGGGTGGCGAAGACCACCACGACGCTCAACTTGGCCGCCGCGTTCGTCGAGAGCGGACACCGCGCGCTCTGCATCGATCTCGATCCTCAGGGCAACCTGACGATGAGCCAGGGCATCGACCCGGACTCGCTCGAGCTGTCGATGTACGACGTGCTCGTCCACGACGTCTCGATCCGCGAGGTGATCCGCAAGCGCGAGGTCGACGTCGCCTGCGCCTCGATCGACCTTGCCGGCGCCGAGATCGCGATGTCGACGAAGATTGGCCGCGAGCGCTCGCTGGAGAAGGCGATCAGGCCGATCCGCGAGGACTACGACTTCATCTGCATCGACACTCCGCCGAGCCTTGGGCTGCTCACGATCAACGCTCTAACGGCAGCCGACAAGGTAATCGTCCCCGTGCAATGCGAGTATCTGTCCATGCGGGGACTGGTGCAGCTCCAGAACACGCTCTCGATGATCCGCGAGAACCTCAATCCCGACGTAGACATCGAGGGAATCCTGCCGACCCTGGTCGACAGCCGGACAGTCCACGCCAAGGAGGCGATCGAGTTGCTGGAGGAGAACTTCGGCGATCAGGTCTTTGCCTCGCGCATCACCAAGACGGTCCGCTTCGCAGAGGCGCCCGTCAACGGAATGTCCGTGCTCAAGTACGACCCTGACGGTAAGGCTGCCTACGCCTACCGCCAGCTCGCTAAGGAGGTCCTCGGCAATGGCAAGCGGTAAGCGCGCGAGCATGCGGGAGGGCCCGCTAGCGGCCCTGTTCCGCAAGACCGAGGAGGATGGCCTCGAGCCCGAGGCGAAGGGCCGCCACCAGGAGCGCGAGGCCGCGCGCCGCGAGGACAGCCGCCCCGAGCCCGCTGCTGAGCAGCCGCGGCGTGAGCCTGCGCCCGAGACGCCGGCTGCGCGTGAGCGTGCCGCCGAGACCGGTGTCAGCCGCTACGACGGCGTGCCGACCCCCGAGGAGCGTCTGCGCTCGGTCTTCTCGTCGGACATCCCGGAGAACATCCTCGATCGCGCCCCGATCCGCCATGGCGGCGAGTCGGAGACCGACCAGGAGCCGATCCACCAGCCGTCCTCGCCGCTCAAGCACGATCCCGTGCTGCGCGTCGTCGGTGTCGGCGGTGCCGGTGTCAATGCGGTCGACCGCATGATTGACGCTCAGGTCGAGGGCGTCGAGTTCATCGCGGTCAACACCGACATGCAGTCGCTCGAGCAGTCCAGCGCGGCGACGCGCATCCACATCGGCAGCGACTCCACCCGTGGGCTCGGCGCCGGCGCGGACCCGGAGGCTGGCCGTCGTGCGGCGATCGAGCAGTACGACGAGCTGAAGAGCCAGCTCAAGGGCGCCGACATGATCTTCATCACGGCCGGGGCGGGCGGCGGCACCGGGACCGGTGCCGCTCCCGTGGTCGCGCAGATCGCCCGCGAGGTCGGCGCGTTGACCGTCGGCATCGTCACGAAGCCGTTCTCGTTCGAGGGCGCGCGCCGCGGCGAGCAGGCCGACCGTGGCGTCGAGGCGCTCGCCGCCGAGGTCGACACGTTGATCACGATCCCGAACACGCGGCTGCTGTCGGTGCTCGACAAGAAGACCTCGATGGTCGAGGCCTTCCGTGTCGCCGACGACGTGCTGCGCCAGGGCGTCCAGGGCATCTCCGACCTGATCACACTGCCCGGCCTGATCAACCTCGACTTCGCCGACGTGCGGACGATCATGAGCGACGCCGGCCAGGCGCTGCTCGGAATCGGCATGGGATCGGGCGAGCAGCGCGCGATGGACGCCGCCACCGCGGCGGTCGCCTCACCGCTGCTCGAGACGTCGGTCGACGGCGCGCAGTCGATCCTGCTGTCGATCACCGGTGGCCGTGACCTGTCGCTCTGGGAGGTCAACGAGGCGGCCAAGGCGGTTGCCGAGGCGGCCCACCCCGACGCCAACATCATCTTCGGCGCGATGGTCGACGAGCGGCTCGACGGCGAGGTCTGGATCACGGTCGTCGCAACCGGCTACGGCGGCAAGGTGGAGCGTCGCGAGGCGCGTCCGGGAATTCCCGCCGACGTCGACCGCGAGCCGCGCGTCACGCGCCGCGAGCGGGTGTCGAGCAACGCGCTCGGCGACCTCGACGTGCCTGAGTTCATCCCGCGCCGCTGACGGCTGCGAACCGGCGCCTGGCGGCGTCATCGGCCCCCTCACGTGCCAGAGGCACGCCACGGGGGCCTGCTTCCTTGCCAGGCTTGATTCTCGCGCGTCAGAACGCTTTAGGTTGTGCCCGATGAAGGGGGTAGTCGCAGCCGGGCATCCGCGGACCGCGCAGGCGGGGGCCGACGTGCTGCGCGCGGGCGGCAATGCCGTCGATGCGGCGGTGGCGGCGGTGCTGATGTCGTTTGCTGCCGAGTCGCCGCTGACCGGGCCTGGCGCGGGTGGGTTCATGCTCGTCCATACCGCGGAGGGCGAGAGCCACCTGCTTGACTTCTTCGTCGCCGCGCCAGGACGCGGCCTGACCGGGGCGCAGCCGGCGCCGCTGATCCCGATCGAGGTCGCGTTCTCCGCCGATTCGACCCAGGTCTTCCACGTCGGCGCCTCGTCGTGCGGGGTCTACGGTACGACCCTGGGGCTCGCTCAGGCGCTCGATCGCTTCGGGACGGTCGGACTCGGGGATCTGACGCCGGCAGCCGCCGCTGCAGCGCGCGAGGGGGTGGAAGTCACGCCGATTCACGAGTACCTGTTCGGCATCCTCGGCGCGATCTTCCGCACGACGCCGGAGGCGACCGCGATCTACGAGCCCGGAGGTCGCCCGCTGAGGGCCGGAGAGCGCATCCGCATGCCCGAGCTCGCCGACCTGCTCGACCGGCTCGGCTCCGAAGGGCCGCGCTTCCTCTACGACGGAGATGTGGCGGCGGCCATCAGCGACTGGGTGCTCGAGCGCGGCGGGTTGATCACGAGCGACGACCTCGCCGCCTACGAGGTCGTCGAGCGCCGGCCGGTCCGCGCCCGCTTCCGTGGCCGCGAGGTGCTCACCAACCCGCCGCCGTCGTCAGGCGGCATCCTGATCGCCGATGCGCTCGAGCTGCTCGACCGCGTCGATCGGCCGTGCGACGTGCGCGCGGTGGCCGAGGTGATCGCGTCGACCAACCGTGCCCGCGACGCAGAGTTCGTGGAGGGCCTCCAGAGCCCCGAGTACGCCGACAGCTTCCTTGCCCCGCCGGTATTGGACCGCGTCGCGGGCGACATCGCGTCGCGGCTGGGCTCGACGACCCACCTCGCGGTGATCGACGGCGACGGTGCCTGCGCGACGGTGACCTGCTCCAACGGATCGTGCTCCGGCGTGGTCGTTCCGGGCACCGGCGTCCACCTCAACAACATGCTCGGCGAGGAGGACCTCAATCCCTCCGGCTTCCACGCCCACATGCCCGGGTT
Source organism: uncultured Actinomycetes bacterium (assembly GCA_946481495.1). The sequence goes on along the minus strand of CAMLNW010000113.1, from coordinate 4,435 downwards.
GCGTGTGCCCTCGATGATGTCGCCGACAATCGTCCTGTCCGACAACGATGTCGAGATCGCGCTCGGCTCCGCCGGCTCGAACCGCATCCGCTCGGCGATCGTTCAGACGATCGCCAACGTGATCGACGGCGGGATGGACGCCCAGGCCGCCGTCGACGCGCCGCGGGTCCACGTCGAGGGCGATCTGATCGACGCCGAGCCGGGCGCCGACCCCACCGCGCTCGACTGGCTCGCCGGCCACGAGTGGCGGCTCCGGCGCTGGCAGGAACGCAACCTCTACTTCGGCGGCGTGCAGGCCGTCGTCAGGGGTGGCGCGGGCGAGATGTCGGGTGGCGGTGATCCACGGCGCGGGGGAGCCGTACATTCGGTCTAGTGACGACCGCGATCCTCTGGTTCCGCCGCGACCTCCGCCTCTATGACCATCCGGCGCTGCACGCCGCCCGGGAGCGTGCGGACCGGCTCGTCCCGGTCTTCGTCCTCGACGACCGCTTGCTCCACGGCCGCCACGCCTCCGGCGCGCGAACCCAGTTCCTGCTCGAGTGCCTGGGCGATCTCGACGAGGCGCTGGAGAAGCGCGGCACGCGCATCGTCATCCGCCATGGCCCGCCGGAGCGCGAGCTGGCCGAGCTGGCGCGTGAGACCGGCGCGACCGAGCTGCACTTCAGCGCCGACGTCACACCGTTCGCGCGCGGTCGCGGACGGGCTGTTGCCGCGGCTGTGGCCGAGCTGGGCGTCGAGTTGTGCGCCCATCCGGGCCAGTACGTGGTCGACGCGCCCGGTGAGGTTCTGACGAAGGCGGGCAGGCCCCAGACGGTCTTCAGCCCGTATCACCGTGCCTGGCTCGACTACGGCCGCCGCGAAGTTTTGCCGGCGCCGCGCAAGTTGCCGCCGCTCCCCAGCGGCTTGGCCAAGGGGCGGCTCCCATCGCTAGCGAACCTCGGCCTCGAGCAGGACGTCGACGATCCGGCTCTGGGTGGCGAGCAGGCGGCTCGCCGCCGGATGCGCGCCTTTCTCGACGGTCCAGTCGGCGAGTACGCCGACGACCACGACGCGCTCGGTCGTGACAACACCTCGCGCCTGTCGCCCTATCTGCGCTTCGGCTGTATCTCGCCGCGCGAGCTCGAGGATCGCCTGCCGCGTGGAGAGGGGCCCGACGCCTTCCGGCGCCAGCTCTGCTGGCGCGACTTCTACGCGCAGCTGCTGCTCCATCACCCCGCCAACGCCCTTGGTGAGTTCCGTGAGAAGTACCGCGGGGCGATCGACTGGAGCGACTCCGATGAGGACTTCGCCGCCTGGTGCGAAGGTCGGACCGGCTATCCGCTCGTCGACGCCGGCATGCGCCAGCTGCGGTGCGAGGGCTGGATGCACAACCGCGCGCGGCTGGTCGTCGGCTCGTTCCTAACTAAGGATCTCGGCATCGACTGGCGCCGCGGCGAGCGCTGGTTCATGCGGTTGCTGCTCGACGGTGACGAGGCCAACAACAACGGCAACTGGCAGTGGATCGGCTCAGTCGGTGTCGATCCGCAGCCGGTCTACCGCCGGATCTACAACCCGGCGCGCCAACAAGAGCGCCATGACCCGGACGGCTCCTACGTGCGCCGCTACGTGCCGGAATTGGCCGACGTGCCGGACAAGTACCTCGCCGAACCATGGACGATGCCGGACGACGTCCAACGCGATTCCGGCTGCGTCGTCGGCGACGACTACCCAGAGCCGATCGTCGACCACCGCGAGGCGCGCGAGCGTGCGCTGGAGCGCTACCGAATCTAGGGGGGCGGATTCGGTCCAGCTGTCCCTACAGGGGCATGGAGATGATTCAGATAGAGAGCCCGCTGACCGATTGGCTACACTGTAGCCCTATGGCTACGGAGATCCCCCAGCGACTGCTGCGCAACGACACGGCTGGCCTGCTGCGACGGGTCGAGATGGGCGAGCGCCTGCGGATAACCGTGCATGGCCATGCGGTTGCCGACCTCGTGCCTGTCGAGCGCGCCACCGCCTTCGTCCCATTCGGCGAGGCGGTCGCCGAGTTGCGTGGGTTGATGCTGCCCGAGGATCGCCTCGACGCCGAGCTGCGCAAGCTCGACGACGTGCCGGGCGACGTGTTCGAGTGAAGCGCGCGCTACTCGACACCTCCGTGGTGATCTCGCTCGCGCGGGGCGAGGAGTTGGCGCTCGCCGATCCGCCGGACGAGGCGGCGATCGCGTCGATCACGCTCTGCGGACTTCACCACGGTGTGCTGATCGCCGACGACAGCCAGCGCCCCGGACGCCTGGCGACGCTCGCCTACGTCGAGCGTCGCTTCGCGGTGCTCGATCTCGACGCGCGCGTCGCGCCGCACTACGGCCGCATCGTCTCGGCGGCGCGACGCGAGGGGCGCAAGCCCGGAACGGCCGATGCTCTGATCGCCGCCACAGCGGCCGCGCACTCCCTGCCGGTGCTGACTCGTGACCGCGACTTCGCCGCCCTGCCAGGCGTCGATGTCGTTTGGCCTGAGCGACTGCCAGGCCGGCCAGGCGCCGGCTAGGGCTTGCGGGCCGAGACGAGCAGGTTGTAGAAGACGGCCGGCGGCAGGCGAGGCTCGAGCACCGCGCGGTCGACCTTCTGGAGGGCCAGATAGCCGTGGTAGGCGTACTTGCGCCAGAGGTCGGGTACGTCTTCGGGCCGCGCACTCGCCTCGAACGAACGGTTGGCCCAGCCGAAGAGGCTGGCGGCTAGCTCCTCGCCGCGCACCTTGACGGCGTCGAAGCCGGCGCCGCGCGCGTGGTGGGCGAGCGTGCCAGGGGTGAAGGCGTGGACGTCGACGACCTTCTCGAGGTCGTCCTCCTCGACCAGCTCGGCGTCGCTGCGCTCGGCCGGCCGGGCGCGCAGGACGGCGCGCCACGCCGGCGAAAGACCCCAGGCGGCGCGCTTCGGCAGCTCGGCGAGACGATCTCCGTAGTGCGACGGCTCGCCGCAGAAGGCGATCACGCCGCCGGGGCGCAAGACGCGCAGGAACTCGGCGAAGGCGCCGTCGAGGTCGGGAAGGTGGTGGATGATCGCGTGACCGAAGACGATGTCGAAGCTCTCGTCGGCGAACGGCAGCTCCGCCGCGTCGGTGCAGACGGTGGCGGCGTCGACGCCAAGGCCCGCGGCAGTCTTCGAGAGCACGTCGAGCATCCCGGGGGAGATGTCGCTTGCGGTGTATTCGTCGATGGTCCCCGCGAGCGCCAGGTTGAGGCCGAAGTAGCCGGTTCCGGCGCCGATCTCGAGGCCGCGGGCGTAGTGGCCGAGCTGGCCGCCGAGCGCCTTCGCCAGCTTGCCGGTGACCTGGCTCTGACCGAGCGCGCCGTAGTCGATGCCCCACTTCGCGTCGTAGTGCTCGGCCGCGAGGTCGTGGTAGCGGACGTTGACCTCGTGGATCTCCTCGGCGGTGGCTGGTGCGGCCATGGGCCGGGGAAGGGTATCCGTACACTCCTTCCGCTGTGGGGCAGGCCCAGGAATACGTTCAGAACGATCAGCCGGACGGGGTGCCGCCGCTCGCTCTGACCGGCGAGCGCACCCTGCCCGACGTGCCAGAGGAGAACTACTGGTATCGCCGTCATCTCGCCGTCTACGAGTGGGTCGCGGCGCGCTGCGCCGGGCTCGACGTCGTCGACATGGCATGCGGCGAGGGCTATGGCAGCGGCGTGCTCGCCGGTAGTGCCAAGCACGTCACCGGCGTCGACGCCAACCCCGAGGCCTTCGAGCACGCCCGCGCCCGCTACAGCGGTCCGACGGTCGACTTCGCCCGCGACCTCGTCGACTCCTACAGCGAGCCGTGCGATGCCGTCGTCTTCCTCCAGACGATCGAGCACGTCGAGGACGACGCCGGCGTGCTGCGCCACTTCAAGAGCATGCTGAGGCCTGGCGGGACCGTCTACGTCTCAACGCCGAACCTGTTGACGCTCGCCCCGCCCGGCGCCGAGAAGTCGGACAACCCGTGGCATCTACGCGAGTACCGGCCGGAGCAGTTCCGTGCGCTCTGCGAATCGGTCTTCGACGAGGTCGAGCTGCTCGGACTGTTCCACGCGCGCAAGTTGCGTGTCCACGAACTGGCGCTGAAGCTTGGCTGGGACAACGTCCACAAGCGGCTGGGACTGACGGGTCGCTTCTACGACTGGTTCACGCCGGCGATCGCCGCGAGCGACTTCGCGCTGCGCGAGGGGCCACTCGATCGCGCGCTGGATCTCGTAGCCGTCCTGCGATGAGTAGCGATCGGGGCACGCTCAGCCTCGTCCTCCACTCGCACATGCCGTACGTCGAGGGCTTCGGCACCTGGCCGTTTGGCGAGGAGTGGCTGTGGGAGGCGATCGCCTGTGTCTACGTGCCGCTGCTCGAGCTGATCGAGGAGACAGCGGTGCCGCTGACGCTCGGTGTGACGCCCGTGCTCTGCGACCAGCTCGAGACGCTGCCG
>CAMLNW010000112.1 GCA_946481495.1 uncultured Actinomycetes bacterium | reverse complement strand
AGGTCGCCGACGATGGCGCCGCGTTCCATCAGTTCGGCGAGGCGATCGCGTTCTACGGGAGCTGTCAGGAGGCGGGCGAGATCGAGAGCTTCGAGACCGTCTTGCTCGGCCCGCACGGCGGAGATCTGTCCGGGTTCTTCCTGTTGCGCGGCTCCGAGGAGCAGTGCGCAACGTTGCGGGCGCGCGACGACTTCCAGCGCATCACGACGCGCGCGGCCTTGGTCGTCGACAACCTCGGTGTCGTCCCCGCAGTCACCGATGATGGCGTCGGCGATCAGATCGCCGTCTACCAGGAGGCGATCTCCGACATCGCCTGATTCGCCCCTAAACGACCGGCGCGCGCCCAGATGGACGCGCGCCGTTGTCGCACTTCGATGTTGTTTGGCCCCTAGACGGCGGCGGGACCCGGCTCGACCGGCGGGGGAGTCGGAGCGCCACCCTCCTTTACTCCCTTGAGGTGGAAGTAGATGACTGCCGCGACGATCGCGGTGATCGGCGCGGTCAGCGACGACCCGATCCAGTCGAAGATGATCCGTGCGACCAGGCTGTCGTCGATTCCGACAGCAATCGCCCCGAGAATCGCGCGGACGACGAAGACGATGATCGCGACGATCACAATCACGCCGAAGACCTGCCAGCCGCTACCGCGAACAAGCTCACGTGAGCGGCCGAAGGACGCCATCACGCCGCTGCGCTCCAGCACGATCACCGGCGCGATAACCGCCCAGATCGTCATCAGGATCAGGCCCGGAACAATGAGCAGGACGAAGCCGATCCCGATGCCGATGCCGGCGAGAATGCCGGCGCCGATCAACGGCAGGATCACGTGCGAGGCCGAGCTCGCGAGATCGTTGACCGAGAACTCGCGCTTGCCGTCCTGGACGTCGCCGACCGCCGTCACCACCATGCCGGCATACAGCGTGCCCGCGATCACCGTCACCGCGAAGCTGATCGGCAACAACAGGAACGAGCCGCCGTCGGCCACGATCCCGTTGATCACCGCCACGACCAGGAACAACGCCAACGCCAGAGGTATGAACACTCCGGCCAGCGAGCCATAGATCGAGAACGCCTGGCTGAGGGTGCCACCCACGTCGAGCTTTCTTTCCATGCCCGTGCTTTCGTGACGGAGCGCACTAAACCTTCAGAGCGGGCGGAGGGAGTCGAACCCTCACTAAGAGCTTGGAAGGCTCTTGTGCAGCCATTACACCACGCCCGCGAGCGCGTCCAGGCATTGTAGGAACAGTCGCTGCGCCGCGTCAGGAGCGCAAGCGAGCGTTCAGCGGGCGAGCCAGCGGCGCGGGTTGTCCTCGAGCATCGTCGTCAGCTGCTCGTCGGTCATCCCGCCGGCGCGCAGCGTGGGGATCACCTGGTCGTGGATCAGCGTCGTGTTCCAGTCCTTGACGGCGCCCTGCTCGAGTAGCTGCTGCTCGATCTCCTCGGGGAACCAGTCGATCGACGCGCACGAGTCGGCCGAGAGGAACATCCGGTCGGCGTAGCCGCGCTCGAGCAGCGCGAGCACGGTCGCGTTGCGGCGCTCGGTCGGCAGGTACATCTCGATCCCGTAGCGGTCCATCCCGATCCAGGCGCCCGTGTCGAGCACGCGCTCGATGTAGTCGAGGTCGTCGGTGTCGCCGGTGTGAGCGATCTGAACCTTCGCCGGATCGACGCCCTCGTCGGTGAAGATCTCCATCTGGCGCAGACCGGTCCCGGACGCGGGGTGGCTGTGGGCCATGATCGGTGCGCCGGTGCGCAGGCTCGCGCGGGCGCAGGCGCGGTGGACCTTCTCCACGTTCTCGGTCACGCCCGGCCCGTCGGCGGCACACTTCAGGAACGCCGCCTTGATGGGCGTCCGCTGGACCCCGTTCTCGATGTCGTGCACGAACGCGTCCGCCATCGCGTCAGCGTCACGAGTCAGCCAGTAGTGCGGCAGGAAGTCGTAGGTATAGATGCCGGTGCAGGCGATCACCTGCAGGCCGGTCTCGCGCGCCACCCGTTCGAGCAGGCGGATGTCGCGCCCGCCGTACATCGCGGTCGGCTCGACGATCGTCCGCACCCCCACCCCAAGCGCACCCGTCGCCGCCTCGACCGCCGCCGTGTGCAGCGCGTCCTCGTCGTAGAGGTGCGGCCACTGGATCGCCGTCGCCTCGTCGCGGAAGCAGAGGTGCTCGTGGATCAGCGTGACCCCCAGCTCCTCGAGCTCCAACGGCCCCGTCACGCTCTCAACAGTCGCCATCCCTCTCCTCTCCCTTGGGTCGACCAGCCGCGGCCGATCCTATCCGGCCCCTAGAATGCCCTTCCCCTGGGGGAGTGAGTTAACGGCTATGCGCACGGTCTCCAAAACCGTGAATCCGGGTTCGAATCCCGGCTCCCCCGCTCCTCAGCCGCCCGCGTCCGCGACCAACCGCTCCAGATATGGCCCGAGCAGGGTCGCGACGGAGTCGGCGGTGATGCCGGCGGGACCGGTCGGGAGGGCGGCGAAGCTGATCGCGAGACGGACGACGCACTCGGCGAGCAGGTCGATCGCGGGTTCGTCGACGCGCGGCCAGCCGGCCGCGATCACCGCCGCGAGGCGCGCGGTGGCCTGGGCGACGACGGGCTCGCCCTGGGTGGTGACGTAGGGCAGCAGGCTGTCGTCGCCGCCGGCGATCACCGCGGCGACGAGCGGATTGTCGGCGGCCGCGGTCAGGAAGACGTCAAAGGCGGCGGCGATCGCGGTGGCCGGGTCGTGGAGGTTGGCCTCGACCGCGCCCTCGACGTCGGCGACGAAGCGGTCGGCCTCGCGCAGGACGAGCTCCTGGGCGAGCGCGTCGCGCGATCCGAGCTCGCTGTAGAGCGTTTGGCGACTGACACCGGCGGCGGCCGCCACGTCGGCCATCGTGATCTCAGCCCAGGTCCGCTGGCGCAGCAGGTCGAGCGCGCCGTCGAGCAGGGTGTCGCGCAGCAGGGCGCGCGCCGCGACGGCGTAGGGAACGCGGGCGGGAGTCACGGTCGCCACCGGTCAACCCTCCGACTCGAAGTCGAGCTTGTCGCGGACGCCGCAGTCGGGGCAGACCCAGTCGTCGGGCACGTCGCTCCAGGCGGTGCCGGCCGAGAAGCCCTCGCGCGGATGGCCGGCGTCCTCGTCGTAGACGTAGCCGCAGCCAGGGCAGCGAAAGCGGCTCATGCGGCGGCTCCCTGTGCTCGAGAGCCGTAGCGCGCGATCACCCGCTTGCGCGTGCGCGGATGGATGTTGGCGCGGGCGAGGTCGTCACCGTAGTGGTCGAGCAGGCGCTGGTCCATGACGCGGCGCCATAGCGGCGGGATCGTCGCCAGCACGATCATCCCGGCGTAGCCCGTCGGCAGCTGCGGCGCCTCGTCCTCGTGGCGCAGCGCCTGGTAGCGGCGCAGTGGGTTCGCATGGTGGTCGCTGTGGCGCTGCAGGTGGTAGAGCAGGACGTTCGAGGCGACGTTGTTGCTGTTCCAGCTGTGCTCGGGCCGGGTGATCTCGTAGCGACCGTCCTCGCGCCGTCCGCGCTTGAGCCCGTAGTGCTCGAGGTAGTTGACGACCTCGAGCAGCGAGAAGCCGAGCACCGCCTGCACCAGCAGGTAGGGCAGCACGACGATCCCGAAGACGGCGACCAACCCGCCGAACAGCACGACGGTCATCGCCCACGCGTTGAGGATGTCGTTGTGGATCGACCAGACGCCTTTGCCCATCCGGTGCAGCCGCTTGGCCTCGAGCCCCCACGACGACTTCAAGCTGCCGGCCACGGTACGTGGCAGGAACTCCCAGAAGCTCTCCCCCAGTCGCGAACTGGCCGGGTCCTCATGCGTCGCGACGCGGACGTGGTGGCCGCGATTGTGCTCGATGAAGAAGTGGCCGTAGCCCGTCTGGGCGAGCGCGATCTTGCTCAGCCAGCGCTCCATGCTCGCGCGCTTGTGGCCGAGCTCGTGGGCCGTGTTGATCGCGACGCCGGCGACGACACCGGTGGTCAGCGCCAGGCCGATGCTGTCGAGCGTCGACAGGTCGCCGCTCGACCACAGCCAGCAGGCGAGCACCAGCGAGACGTACTGCAGCGGGATGAAGAGGTAGGTGACCCAGCGGTAGTAGCGGTCCTGCTCGAGCCAGGCGACGACGCTGTCGGGCGGGTTCTCCTGATCGGTTCCGACCAGCATGTCCAGCAGCGGGAACAGACCGAACACCACGGCCGGCCCGATGAACCAGAAGATGCCGATGCCAGTCGCCTCGACCAGCCCCCAGGCCATCAGCGGCAGGCTCGGCACGAGCAGCCCCAACAGCCAGGCGTAGCGCTTCCCGTCGCGCCAGGTCGGCGCCTCGATAGCCATGGAAGTCATGGCCCGTACTTTACACCGACCCCCAGTCGTGTCAAGCAGACCTACACGAGCGCGAATCCTGTCCATCGGCTTACAATCGACGCCTCGCCCGCGGATGTGGCGGAATTGGTAGACGCGCCGGCTTTAGGTGCCGGTGGCCTTTGGCCGTGGGGGTTCGAGTCCCTCCATCCGCACTGACAGCACGCTGCGGCCGGGTTGCCTCTCGCGCCGCGAATGGCCAGTCGATAGGCTGGCGGGCGAGGAGCGATGGGCGAGCCGGTGATCTACCACCCCAACCGCGACAGCGCGGAGTCGAAGGCGACGAAGGCGATCGTCGTCCTGTTGCTGCTCGTCAGCGCCGCGTTGGTCCTGATCATCACGCTTGGTGGCTGGTCGGCGCTGCAGGGCGCGCAGCCGTTCGCGTTCGTCTACGTCTTCCTCAACCTGCTGTTCGCCTACTACGTGTCGCGCTGGAATCGCGGCATCCTGACCGTGGCGGCAGCGTTCGCGGTCCTCTTCGGTGTTCTTGCGCTCGTCGCTGGACCGTCGTGGTTCGCTCGCGACAAGGAGGGCTTTGCCGACCCCACGCTCGATCCGGGGATGCTCGGTCTGCTGACCTTCGTCCTGGTACCGGTCCAGGCGCTGCTGGTTGCCTTCTGCGCCCGCGCGTTCAGTCAGAAGTGGAACGTCGAGATCGAGGTTGATCCCGACGACCCGAAGTACGGACCGCATGTCACCGGCGGTACCGCCGAGCCGCTCAGCGCCTAGGTTCTAGAATCGCCACGCGACCCGCATGCGGCGGTGTCCAAATTGGTAAAGGAGGCGGTCTCAAAAGCCGCTGCTCGCAAGGGCTTGTGGGTTCGAGTCCCACCCGCCGCACTCGCCCCCTACTGCTGAGGGGGCACCGCAACCGGGTCGGACTCCTGGGTCGCGCGCCAGCCGCCGTAGGTGATTCCCGCGGCGGCGATCAGCCCAAGGAAGACGCCGATCTTGCGCCCGAGATCGACCTCGATGTCGATCGCCGAGCTGTCGAGATCCGGGGTGAACAGCAGCCGGAAGAGGATCAGCACGAGCGCGATCGCACCCGCGACCATGATGATCTGGGCCGGGGGCGCCGGCAGATCGGGCGTCGACTCCGCCATCTGCACGATCACCAGCCCGACGACCACGACCGCCACCAGAAAGAGCAGGATGTCGATGAACGAGAACGCCTCCCAGGCACTCGCGTCGACGCCGCCGACCTCGAACCCACCCACCGAGTCGACGCCGTACCAGGGCAGGAACATGAAGATGAACAGCGCGAGGCCGCTGATGCCCGCGATCGTCTCCCCTACACCGAGCTTGCTGGAGTCCACGACACGTCCTCTCGAGTAGTTCCACGGTTGGCAGAGCCGCGATGACTCTACCCTCCCTCGCCGGATGGATCGGGCCGTCGAACAGAACCAGCTGACCAGCTTCGAGGACCGCGTCGCGGGCAGCGACGCCGAGCGGCGTGCCGCGCTCGCCCTGCGCGACCGGCTGCGCTCCATCCGTCGCGAGGCGGAGATCGAGCCGTTCCGCTTCCACCAGCGCTGGGCGCTCGCGCAGGCGATCGCCGCGGGAATCGCGGTGATCGGCAGTGTCATGTCGGTCTCCAGCGCTGTTCCAGCGACTGTGCTGGTCGCCCTCGCCACCACGGCGTCGCTGCTCGAGGCGAGCGGCGTCACCGCGCTGCTCTCGCGCCTGACCGGCACGCGCGCGTCGCAGAACGTCTCGTCGCCGCCAAGCGAGTCCCGCCAACCGCGGCCCGGGCTGCTCGTGCTGGCCGCGAGCTACGACGCGCCGCGCGCGACGGCCTTCGCGCGTGTCGCCGATCGCGTTCGCGACCCGTGGCTCGTCTTCGGTGCCGCCCTGCTCGCCGTGCTGGCCTGCTGCGTGCTGCGGCTGATCGGCGTCGAGGGCAAAGGCCTGACCGCCGTCCAGCTCGTCCCGACGCTGCTGCTGCTCGCGGCGGTGCCGCTGCTCGTCGACGCCGAGCTGTCGCCGATCGGTGACGGCCGCGCGGAGGCGGCTGGCGTGGCGGTCGCCATCACGCTCGCCGAGCGGCTCGACAACGAGCTCCAGCGGCTCGACGTCTGGCTCGTGATGACCGGGGCAAGCGGCGCGCTCGGCGCCGGCATGCGTATCTGGCGCCGACGTCACCGTAGTGAGCTGGACGCCCGTCCGACGGTCACGATCGAGGTCGGCGCGCCGGCCCCCGACGAGGCCGACGAGGTCCGCGCCGAGTACGCGGAGCTGGCTCGCCGCCTCGACGCCCAGCTCAGCGGCTAGCGACGCCGAGACGCGGGTTGCGGCGGCAATATCGCCGCAACCCGCGCTTCGGCTCAGACGGGCGTGACGGCGTTGCGCTTTGCCGGCCAGTCGCGGACGCGGCCGGCGTAGAGGCGGTAGCGCTGGATCAGCACGGCGCGCAGGTCCTCGGGCTGGATCACGGCGTCGACGACCAGCTCGGAGGCGAGGTGGAGCGTGTCGATCTCCTCGGCGTACTCGGCGCGCAGCTTCTCGACGAACTCGGCGCGCTCGTCCTCGTCCTCGATCGCCTGGACCTGGTTGTAGAAGACGGCGTTGATCGCCGCCTGCGGCCCCATCACGGCAATCTTCGCGCTTGGCAGCGCGATGCAGGCGTCGGGGTCGAAGGCGGGACCGGCCATCGCGTAGAGACCGGCGCCGTAGGCCTTGCGGACGACGACCGAGATCTTCGGCACCGTCGCCTCGGTGACCGCCGAGATCATCTTCGCGCCGGCGCGGATCATCCCCTGGCGCTCGACCTGGGTGCCGATCATGAAGCCCGGCACGTCGGCGAGGAACAGCAGCGGCACGTTGAAGGCGTTGCAGGTCCAGATGAAGCGCGCCGCCTTGTCGGAGGAGTCGACGAACAGCACTCCCCCCTTCTGCTTCGGCTGGTTGGCGACGATCCCGACGACCTGGCCGTCGAGCCGTGCGTAGCCGACGATCAGCTCCTTTGCCCAGCGCTTGTGGACCTCGAGGAATGACTCCGCGTCGACGAGCGAGTCGATCAGCTCGCGCATGTCGAACGGCTTGTTCTCGTCGTCCGGGACGATGTCGCGGATCGCGGCGTCGCTCGCTGGCTCGGCGGGCGGCGCGATCGGCGGGCCGTCCTCCCAGTTGGTCGGGAAGTAGGAGAGGTACTGGCGCGCGAGCGCGATCCCCTCCTCGTCGGTCTTGACGAGGAAGTGGCCGCAACCCGAGACGCCGGTGTGCATCCGTGCGCCGCCCATCTCGTCGAGTGTCACCTTCTCGCCGATCACCATCTCGGCCATCCGCGGCGAGCCGAGGTACATCGAGGCGTTGCCGTCGCGCATGATCACGACGTCGCAGAAGGCCGGGATGTAGGCGCCGCCGGCGGCGCTCGGCCCGAACAGCACGCAGACCTGCGGCACGACGCCGGACATCCGCACCTCGGTCGAGAAGATCCGCCCGGCGTGGCGGCGGCCGGGGAACATCGCGACCTGCTCGGTGATCCGCGCCCCCGCCGAGTCGACGAGGTAGATCATCGGCACGCGGTGCTCGAACGCCGCCTCCTGCGCACGAATGATCTTCTCGACCGTCTTCGGCCCCCACGACCCGGCCTTGACGGTCGGGTCGTTGGCCATCAGCGACACCGGTCGGCCGTCGACGGTCGCCATCCCGGTCACGACGCCGTCGGCGCCGAAGCCGTCCTGCTCCCAGGCGGCGAGCGCCGCGTCCTCTACGAACGACCCCTCGTCGACCAGCAGCGCCACCCGCTCGCGAACCGGCAGCTTGCCCTGCTGCTCGGACTTCTCATGGTGGCGCGCCGGCCCGCCTGCGCGGGCCCGCTCGAGCGCTGTCGCCAGGTCGGTCACAGGCGCCAGTCTTTCACGGCCCGGGCCCCGCCAGCCGGCCAGGCGCCAGCGGGGGTCCGGGGGCGTGAGCCCCCGGTCCTCATACCCGTGGGTTCTGGACCGGCTCGTCGCCGGAGTAATCGTAGAAGCCCATGCCGGACTTGCGGCCGTACCAGCCGGCGGCGAGCATCTTGCGCAGCGTCGGCGGCTGGGCGAAGCGGCGCAGATCGAGCCGAGCGTGTCGAGGCCGACGAAGTCCGACAGCAGCAGCGGCCCCATCGGGTGGCCGGCGCCGGCCTTCATAGCGGCGTCGATCTCCTCGATCGAGCCGACGCCCTCCTCGTAGGCGCGGATGCCGTCGAGCAGGTACGGGACGAGCAGGCGGTTGACGATGAAGCCCGCGGTGTCGCGCGTCGGGATGCCGAGCTTGCGCAGGCTGTTGGTGAACTCGACGCCGGCGGCGAAGGTCTCGTCGGTCGTCGTGATGCCGCGCA
>CAMLNW010000111.1 GCA_946481495.1 uncultured Actinomycetes bacterium | reverse complement strand
GCACTCGCCTGACGCCGACATCGCGGGCGCCTGGGTCGTCACCTTCTGCAGTGCGCTGGTAGCCGCCGTCTACTGGCTCGGCCGCGACAGCCTGCCGCAGTGGACGCTCTACATCGGGGTGGCACTCGGAACGGTGATGATCTCGTCTGGCATCTACATCAACGGGGAGCGTGACGGCGGGGCGGCGGCGCTCAACGAGGTCTACTACGTCTGGCCAGTCGTCTTCGCGGCCTACTACTTCCCCGTTCGCGCGCTGATCGGCGAGCTCGCCTTCGTAGCGGGCTGTTATGCGATCGCCCTGGCGCTCGTCGCGCCTGGACCGATCGCCGTGACACGTTGGCTGATCGTCGTGACGATGTTGATCGGAGTCGGCGGTTTGATCAGCCGTCTTCAGGCGCGTGTCGAGGAGCTCGTCGGGCGACTGTCGGAGTCGGCGCGGCGTGACGTCTTGACCGGTCTGCTCAACCGCCGCGGCTTCGAGGAGCGGCTCGATGCCGAGCTGGCGCGCGCGACACGTGGCGAGCGGCCGGTCGCGCTGATCCTCGGTGACGTCGACCATTTCAAGACCGTCAACGACCGGCTCGGCCATCCCGCTGGCGATGCGGTGCTCCTGCGCATCGCTGGGGTGCTCGAGGGCATCGGGCGGCGCGGTGACACTGTCGCTCGGATCGGTGGCGAGGAGTTCGTCTTCATCGTGCCCGACGCCGATGCCGAGATGGCCTATGAACTGGCCGAGCGTGCGCGCGTCGCGTTGGAGCGAACCTTTGCCGACGAGCCGATTCCGCTGACGGCGAGCTTCGGGACCGTCGCCTTCCCAGTCGACGGCACCACTGCCGACTCGTTGCTCGAAACGGCCGATCGCGCCCTCTACGCGGCCAAGAACGACGGCCGCAACCGCTCGACACGCGCCAGCTCCGTCACCGTCTAACTACAGACCGAGCGCGGCGATCGCGTCAGGGACGCCGACGGCGGCGGTTGGGAAGCGTGGCGACCAGCCGAGCTCGCGCTTGATCAGCGCGTTGCTCGATCGAGCTGAGCGTGTCACCGCGAGTACCGGGTCGCGGCCACCGGCGAGGCGCGCGATCGGGGTCGGAATCGACCGCGGCGGCCCGACGCCCAGCGCCTTCGCGGTCAGAGCGATGAAGCCGCGGAAGGTGATCGGCTCGTCGTCGGCGACGTGGTAGAGCGCTCCGGCCGGTGCACGCTCGGCGGCGTCGCAGAGCGCTGTGGCTACGTCCTCGACACGGACTACGTCCCACCAGTTGTCGCCCTTCCCGATCACCGCGAAGCGGCCCGGCTGGCGCAGCCGCGCGACGAACTCCTCGACGTACCAGCCGCGCGCCTATCTGGACGACATGGACGCGGCGGAGTACCAGCCGCCCGCGCCGTAGACGTGCGAGGGACGGACGATCGCCGCGGGCAGACCCGATTCGCGTACCAGCCGCTCGCCCTCCTGCTTCGAACGGCCGTAGGCGGTTTCGACAGGTAGCTCGGACCGCTCGTCGAGCAGGGCGCCGTGGGCATCGCCGGTCACGACCGTCGAGGCGAATACGAATCGCGGCGCGCCTGCTGCCTTGCACGCCTCCAGCAGCCGTCGCGTCCCGTCGACGTTGACGGCGCGGATCCGCTCGGCGTTGCGTTGCGAGGCTATCTCGGCTGCCAGGTGGATCACGCAGTCGGGCGCAGCTGCCGCGAGTGCCGCGGCTAGTGCCACGTCGTCATCCGCGCCGAGGTCGCCACGGACCTCCACCACGCCTACAGGAGCCGAGCCAGGCCGCCGCACGAGCGCGGTCACGTTGTGACCGCGCGCGATCAGCTCCTGGCATGTGTAGCCACCGACGAAGCCACTCGCCCCCGTAACGAGAACCCGCATCGCTGCAGTGTGACCGCTAGCTGCCTGCGCTGTAGGAGTGCGCTCCGGTGCCGGCGAGACCGCCGCTATCGACGATCAGGTACTCGTCGCGGATCGGCTTGCCGTCGAGGAAGCACTCAAGGATCTCGCGCGTCCCAGCGGCATAGCGGGCCTGGGCGGACAGCGACGAGCCCGAGATGTGCGGCGTCATGCCGTGGTGGGGCATCGTCCGCCAGGGGTGGTCGGGCGGCGCCGGCTGCGGGAACCAGACGTCGCCCGCGTAGCCCGCGAGCTGCCCGCTCTCCAGCGCTCGCACGATTGCGTCGCGGTCGCAGATCTTGCCGCGTGCGGTGTTGACCAGGTAAGCGCCACGGCGCATCTTGGCGAGCAGCGCGTCGTCGAAGAGGTGCTCGGTCTCCGGGTGCAACGGCGCGTTGATCGTGACGACGTCGCAGACTGGCACCATCGCCTCGGCCGACTCGTGGAAGGTCAGCCCGAGCTCCTCCTCGACCTCGCTCGGCAGCCGGTGGCGGTCGGTGTAGTGCAGGCCGACGTCGAACGGCGCGAGCCGGCGCAGGACGGCCGTGCCGATCCGCCCGGCGGCGACCGTGCCGACCTGCATCCCCTCGACGTCGTAGGAGCGCGCGACGCAGTCGGCGATGTTCCAGCCGCCGTCGATCACCTGCTGGTAGGACGGGATGTAGTTGCGCACCAGTCCGAGGATCATCATCACCACGTGCTCGGCGACGCTGATGCTGTTGCTGTAGGTGACCTCGGCGACGGTTACGTTGTTGGCGATCGCCGCGTCGAGATCGACGTGATCGGAGCCGATCCCGGCGGTGATCGCGAGCTTCAGCTTCGGCGCCTTGGCGATCCGCTCCGCGGTCAGGTACGCCGGCCAGAACGGTTGCGAGATGACGACGTCGGCGTCAGGCAGCTCGCGCTCGAAGACGGAGTCCGCGCCCTCCTTGTCGGAGGTGACGACGAGCTCGTGACCGGCTGCCTCGAGGAACTTGCGCAGTCCCAGCTCGCCGGACACGCTGCCGACGAGCTCGCCCGGCGTGAAGTCGAGCGCACTCGGAGTCGGCGTGGTCTGACCGTCCGGGTAACCCTCGATCCGCGGTACGCCGTCGCGCGCGTAGTCGGGCGGGTAGCCGCCGACCGGATCGTCGTACAGCACGCATAGAACCTTCGTCATCGCGTCCTCTCCCTCGTCGGACCTCTGTGAGCGCGAGCTTATCCGCGCGTCGTGCGGTAGTCGATCCGCTGGCAGGCGCGCTGCTCGCTCGAGCGCAGGATCGCATCGCAGACCTCAGCGACGCGGTAGCCGTCCTCGAACGTCGCTCCGTAGGGCGCGACTTCGCCCTCGCCGGCGATCGCGCGCAGCAGGTGGTGGATCTCGTTGACGAAGGTGTCCGACCAGCTGAGCAGGTGGCCGGGCGGCCACCAGTGCTCGATCTGCGTGTCGCCGGGACCGGTCACCAGGACGCGCCGAAAGCCCTGGGCCTGGTCGCCGGGTCGGGTGTCGTCGACGTACACCTCGAGCTCGTTCATCCGCTCGAGGTCGAACGCCAGCGACCCCTTGGTCCCGCTGACCTCGAAGCTCAGCGCGTTGCGGCGGCCGTGGCAGAGCCGCGACGCAGAGATCGAGCCGCCCGCGCCGTCTTCGAACTCGATCGTCGCCTCGACGGTGTCGTCGACGTCGACTAGGCCGCCGGGACGCTCCGGGAAGACGGTTCGAACTCGGCCGTTGACCGCCACGATCTCGCCGACCAGGAAGCGCGCGAGATCGATGACGTGGGCGCCGATGTCACCGAGGGCGCCCGATCCCGCGCGTTGGCGGTCTAGGCGCCAGACATAAGGCGACTCGGGATCGGCGAGCCAGTCCTGTAGGTAGGAGCCGCGGAAGCTGTGGATCTCGCCGAGCTCACCCGCGGCGATCAGCTCGCGGGCGAGTCGCACGGCCGGCACGAAGCGGTAGTTGAAGCCGCACATGTGGACGACTCCGGCCGCATCGGCCGCCTGCCAGAGCTCGTGGCTCTCGGGCGCCGTGCGGCCGAGCGGCTTCTCGCACAGCACGTGCTTGCCGGCGCGCAGCGCGGCGAGCGTCGGCTCGGCATGGAGATCGTTGGGACCGACGTTGTCGAACAGCGCGATGCTCGGGTCCTCGACCAGTACGCGCCAGTCGGTCGTGGCCCGCTCGAATCCGTAGCGGCGTGCCATCTCGGCGACGGCCTCGGGACGGTGACCGACCAGCTCGACGAGGCGGGGCTGGAGCGGTGGCGGCCAGGCCATGTAGGCGATCGTCCGCAGCGCGTGGGCGTGCGCGCGCCCCATGAAGCCGTGCCCGAGCATCCCGACGCCGAGGCTCGAAGCCGTTGCGCTGCCCTCGGGCGCAAGTCCATTCACCACGTCCACTTTGCCCAGCCGGTGTGGATAGGTAATCCTCTGCTCTGTGGAAGCGGCGATCGACGTCCAGCGGCTGCACGTCATCCGCGGTGACAACGAGGTGCTGCAGGACGTCACGCTTGCGGTCCCGAAGGGATCGGTGACCGGCCTGCTCGGCCCTAGTGGCTGTGGCAAGACGACGCTGATGCGCGCGATCGTCGGCGTTCAGATCGTGGCCGGCGGTGCGGTGACGGTGCTCGGCGAGCCGGCGGGAGCGGCGGCACTGCGATCGCGCGTCGGCTACGTGACACAGGCGCCGTCGGTCTACAGCGACCTGACCATCGTCGAGAACCTGCGCTACTTCGCCAGCGTCGTCGGTGTCGAGGCGGACCGCGTAGCGGCGGTGATCGACACCGTCGGGCTCGGTGGCCGCGAGGACCAGATCGCCGGTTCGCTCTCGGGTGGTCAGCGGGCACGGGTCTCACTGGCGAGCGCCCTGCTGCACGAGCCGGAGCTGCTGGTGCTCGACGAGCCGACCGTCGGCCTCGACCCGGTGCTGCGCTCCGAGCTGTGGAAGACCTTCCACGGACTCGCCGAGCGGGGCGCGACCTTGTTGATCTCCAGCCACGTGATGGATGAGGCGGCCGAGTGCGACGAGCTGCTGCTGATGCGCGACGGCGCTCTGCTCGACCAGTGCACGCCGGCGGCGTTGCGCGAGAGGACCGGCGAGCAGGATCTCGGCCAGGCGTTCTTGCGGATCATCGAGCAGGCGGAGCGGGAGGCGAAGGCGTGACCGTCCGTGTGACGTTCGCAACGGCCAAGCGGGTGCTGCTGCAGATCCGCCACGACCCGCGCACGATCGCGCTGCTGATCGTCGTTCCGTGCCTGCTGCTGGTGCTGATGCGCTACGTCTTCGACGGCACGCCGCAGGTCTTCCAGCAGATCGGCCCGCCGCTGTGTGGCCTGTTCCCGTTCATCGTGATGTTCCTGATCACCTCGATCACGATGCTGCGAGAGCGCACGACCGGGACGCTCGAGCGGCTGATGACAATGCCGATGGCGAAGCTCGACCTGCTCGCCGGCTACGGGATCGCCTTCGGCGCGCTCGCGGTCGCACAGGCGGTCGCCGTCTGCGCTGTCGGCTTCGGGTTGCTCGGGCTCGACGCGCCGCATGGAGCGCTGCTGGTCGGAGCGCTCGCCGTCGCCAACGCGCTGCTCGGCATGGCGCTCGGCCTGTTCGTCAGCGCGTTCGCCCAGACCGAGTTCCAGGCGGTCCAGTTCATGCCCGCCTTCATCTTTCCCCAGCTGCTGCTCTGCGGCCTCTTCGTCGCCCGCGACGACATGGCCCCGCTGCTCGACGCGATCTCCTGGACGCTGCCGCTCACCTACGCTTACGACGCGCTCGCTCGGGCGACCGACCCGGCTCCGCTCGACGGTGCCCTCGTCGCCGACGTCCTTGCCGTCGCGGCCTTCGCGGTCGCAGCGCTTGCCCTCGGAGCGCTCACCCTCCGCCGCCGGACTGCCTGAGCCGGCGTATCAGCCGATCGCGGTTGCGGCGAGTACCCCGATCAGGCAGACGATCACGGCAACAAGTCCACGGGTGAGCGTCAGGTTGAGTCGGTCCATACCGGCACGAATCTCGGCGATGTCGGTCTTCATGAAGCCGATGTCTCCCTTGAGATCCACCTGCAGCGCACCCATGTCCCGCCTCAACTCCGTCCGTACCTCGCGGATCTCCCTCTCGACGCGGTCGAACCGACGGTCTACTTGGCTGAACTGCTCCTTGGTCGCTCTGTCCATCTCGTCGAACCGTCTGTCTACGTGCAGGAACTCGCGGCTGACGTGCTTGAAGCACTCATCGACATGGTTGAAGCGCCGGTCTACGTGCTGGGAGAACTCGTCCAGCCGCTCGTCTGTCCAGGTGGCCCGCTGCATGCCCGCCACGCTACCGGATCTGGCACGGCATATGTGGTGGGTCGTGTAACAACTACGCCATGGCTCTGCGGCGTGGGACTAGCCCCGGTCAGAGCAGGATGATCAGCAGGATGATGATGATGATCGCGGTTCCGATTCCGATGTACATCTGAGGTCTCCTTGGTCTGGGCTCCCGGTGGGATGTTCACCAGATACCCGACTGGAGAGGCTTCAATCTAGGGTGGCGCGGTGCTCGCTGACGTCATCGACCTGTTGCGCTGCCCGCACTGCGGCGGCGCCTTGGAATTAGAGGAGGGGTCGGTGCGCTGTGCGGAGGGACACTCGTTCGACATAGCGCGTCAGGGCTACCTCAATCTGCTGCCGGGCGACGCGCGGACTGGGAGTGCGGATACGGCGGCGATGGTGCGGGCGCGGGTGGAATTCCTGTCGCGCGGCCACTACGCACCGATCGCCGACGCCGTGGCCGATGCGGCGCCCGCCGACGTCGGAGACGGCTGTGCGATCGACCTTGGCTCGGGGACTGGTTACTACCTGGCGGCTGTTCTCGAGCGGTTGCCGACCACGCACGGCTTGGCGCTCGACGTCTCCAAGCACGCGCTGCGCGTGGCGGCACGCGCGCATCCGCGGATCGGCGCGGTCGGTTGCGACGCTTGGGCCGGCCTACCTGTTCGCGACGCGACCGCCACCCTGGCGATCAACGTCTTCGCACCGCGCGACCCGCTGGAGCTGGCGCGCGTGCTCGCGCCGGGCGGCTCACTGGTGGTCGTCACGCCCAACCGTGCCCATCTCGCGGAGCTGGTCTCCGCCGTCGGGATGCTCACCGTCCAGGAGCGCAAGCGCGAGCGGTTGGAAGGGAAGCTCGGAACGCTGTTCGAATCAGCTGGAGAAACCGCTGTCGAGCGTGAACTCGTCCTCGGCCATGCCGATCTAGCCGCGCTCGTCGCGATGGGGCCGAGCGCGCGTCACCTCGCCGAGGAGAAGGTCGCCGAGCGGGTGACGGCGCTGCCGGATCCGCTCTCCGTCACCCTCTCGGTGACGGTCGCGACCTACCGTCGCGCCGCCCGCTAGCCGCCGCCATCCTCGCCGTCGACGACGTCGATTGCGTTGTGAATCGGCGTCGGGTGCTTCTCGCCACTGACGACGCGGTGGCCGATGCCGACGAGCACGATCGCCAGCGCGAGCACGACCACGCTGCTGATGACCGGATGGCGCATGATCGAACCGTCCTTGCGCAGGATCAACGCCGACTTGATCAGCTTGCCGGCCTTCGCCAGGTAGAGCACCTGAAGGACCCGCGTCGCCTGGAGGCTCGACAGCGCGCGCGCCGCGAGCAGGCCCTCGAGGATCGAGGTGAGGGCGGGGAAGGTCGCGACGATGATCGCCAGTCCGAACAGGTGGCCACGGACCCACGCCCAGCGGTCGTCGACGACCGTCAGCATGATCGCCGCCTCGGCGACGAAGACGATCCAGATCGACCAGGCCAGCGTCACGGCGACGATCGCGACCCAGCCCTCGAGCTTCGAGAAGTAGAGGAAGACGGTCGGCAGCGCCAGCAGCGCGGCGGCCATCACCGGTCGGCGCAGGCGCTCCTCCCAGCGCGCGCCGCGCGGAGCGATCGTGGGGTCTATCCCTGCCATTCGAGCAGCGAAAGATAGGGGCCGCCTGTCACCGCCGTAACCTCCCTCGCCGTGGCCGGCAACCGACGGATCGGCGACCGGATCGAGCATGCCGTTGAGCAGCGCGCCGACGTCGAGCACGAGATCGAGCGTGGTGAGGCCGAGCAGCCGGCAGGGCGCAGCTTGCGCCAGACGCTGGTCTGGCTGACGATCACCGCGATCTCGCTGTACCTCGTGGCCCCGAGCCTGCTCGAGGTGCTCGGCTCGTGGAGCGACGTCGACCGCCTCGCTCCGGCCTGGTTGGTGGCGATGGCCTGCCTCTGGGAGCTGCAGCGGCTGGCGATCCACACCCGCCGCTGGCATCCGGTGATCGCCTCGCAGCTCGCCGGCAACGCGCTGTCGAAGGTCGCGCCCGGCGGCGGCGCCGTCGGGGCGGCGCTCCAGTACAAGATGCTCGTCCAGGCCGGGATCGAGCGGGCGCGTGCGGTCGCCGGTCTGACGGCGGCGAACCTGTTGACACTCGGCGTCGTGCTCGCCCTGCCCGTGCTGACCGTGCCGGTGCTGCTACGCGGCGGGGTCGACAGCAGCCTCGTCGAGGCCGCGGTGGTCGGCTTGGTGGTCTTCTCGGCGCTGTTCGCGGTCAGCGCGCTGCTGCTGGCCACCGACGGTCCGCTCGCCTGGGTCGGGCTGATGGCGCAACGGCTACGCAACCGGCTGCGGCGCGGATCGCCGCCGATCGTCGCGCTACCGGACCGCCTGCTGCTCGAGCGCGACCGCATCCTCGCGACGCTCGGCCCGCGCTGGAAGCGGGCGCTGCTCGCGACCGTCGGCCGTTGGGCGTTCGACTACGGGACGCTGCTCGCGGCGCTCGCGGCGGTCGGCTCCACACCGCGCCCG
>CAMLNW010000110.1 GCA_946481495.1 uncultured Actinomycetes bacterium | reverse complement strand
GCGTCCGGCGAGGTGACGGTGACGATCACGGCCACCGACACGGCCGGGACCGTGACCGGCGGCGAGGCCGAGGGCGGCGGTGCCAAGCCGCCTTCGACATCGCCCGAGGAGCAGGAGGGCGGCGCCGGCGACGAGGTCCCGGCGAGCTCGCAGGCGCTGATCACCGGCAACGGCGGCAAGCTCAGCCCGGGCACGGTGCGCGTGCCGCCGTTCATCGCGATCCGCGTCCAGCTGCGCTCGGCCGACGGGGTCGAGTACGAGCTGAGCGGTGGCGGCAAGACCGTCAAGGCCGGCGGCGAGATCGAGACCGCGGGGACGACCTTCGACGGTCTGCGCAGCGGCGAGAAGCTGGTGCTGAGCGGCCCGCAGGGCAAGGTGACGATCGTCGCCAACGCCGAGCCCGGCCCCTAGTAGCTAGCTAGGCCAGAAATAGCTGGCCAGCCAGCCAGCAAAGCGCTAGCCTGGGACCCACTCGAACGGAGGAGCGAGATGAGCGAGTCGACGCCGCGCACCGAGCGCGACGACTTCCAGGCCACCGGCGATCCGGCGCTGAAGGAGTCGGCCGACCATGGCCGCTCGGAGCTGCTCGGCTACGACCAGCTCTACCAGCTCTGGGAGCGCCAGCACTGGCGTGTCCAGGACATCGACTTCAGCCAGGACCGCATCGACTGGCATGAGCGGATCGACGCCGAAGAGCGCTTCCAGCGGATGTACGGGCTGTCGTCGTTCTTCATCGGCGAGCAGCGCGTCGCGGCTGAGCTGGGCCCGATGATGCGCGCCGCGCCCGACGAGCGGATGCGACTCTTCCTCTGCACCCAGATCGCCGACGAGGCCCGCCACGTCGCGTTCTTCGACCGCTTCTACAGCGAGGTCGGCGTGCTCGAGTCCGACAACCTCGACGACCGGCTCGAGGAGACGAGCGCCCACCTCAACGAGAACTTCGGCGTGCTGTTCGACGAGATGCTCGCGTCGCGCGTCGACAAGCTCGCCCGCGACCCCGAGGACCTCGAGACGCTCGTCGAGGCGGTGACGCTTTACCACATGGTCATCGAGGGGATGCTGGCCTTGACCGGCCAGCACTTCATCATCGACTACAACGAGCGGGTGGGGACGCTGCCGGGCTTCGTCGAGGGGTTCAACAAGGTCGCGCGCGACGAGCACCGCCACGTCGCCTTCGGGGCGCGCTTCCTGCGCGAGATGGCCGAGCGCGACGACCGCTACCGCGACGCTATCCAGCGCACGCTGGTCGAGTGCGGCCCGGCGGCCGACGGCGTCCTGTTGCCGCCGTGGGCGGCCGAGGACGACGTGATCTTCGGCTACAGCCTCGACGACACGCGCGCCTTCGCGATGAAGGCGCTCGAGCGGCGGCTGAAGGTGATCGGGCTGGCGCCCGTCGCGTGACCGGCTAGCCGGCCGGGGGCGGCGGGGGCGGCGCGGGGGTCGTGCCCGTGGTGGGCGGTACGACCGGCGGTGGAGGAGCCGGCGTCGTGGTCGTCGCCGGTGGAGGTGGCGGCGGCGGAGCCGGTGTCGTCGTGGTGTCGGTCGGTGGTGGAGTGGTGGGCGCGGGCGTCGTGGTGGTCGGCAGCGTGACCGTACCCTCGTCCTCCTGGACGGTGGGGTCGGGCGCCGGAACGGGGGCGGGGACCGGCTCGACGACGGGGGCCGGGGCGGGGACCGCGGCCACTGGCTCGGTCTTCGGCTCGGCCGGCTTTGCCGGCGCGACCTTCTTGCGCGTGGGTTTGGCGTGAGCGGCCGCCGCGGGCGGGGCCGGGTGGCTGGAGATCGACTCGATCTGGGCGGTGATCGGCTCGGCGGGCTTGGTGACGTGCTTGACCTCGACTGCGCCGGCGGTGACGATCGCGGCGGCGGCCATTCCGGCCGCTGCCTTGCCGGCGAGCCCGCCACCGATCGCCGATAGCGCTCCGCCAGCGGCGGCCGCGCCGCTGCCTGCCGCCACGGCGCCACCAGCGGCGATGCCTGCCCCGCCCGCAGCTCCGCCACCAGCCGTCGTCGCGGCGCCACCGGCCGCCGCGCCACCGAAGCCGAGCTTCGCCAGGCCGAGCTTCTGGGCCAGGATGACGAGCGGACCGATTGGGGTCAGCGCGGCGAGCGCCTTGGTCGTCTGGCGCAGCTCGCCGCGGAAGACGCGGCACTGCTGGCAGCTCTTGAGGTGACGGCGGACCGGCGGGGACATCTTCGCCAGGCCCTCGGCGACCTGTCCGAGTTCGAGCCGGACCTCGGCGCAGGTCAGCAGCCGTGCCTCGGCGGCCTCGGCGAGGCTGACGCGGGCGCGCACGAGCAGCGACTTGACGCTCGGCACCGTCGTGTCCATCGCCTCGGCGATCTGCTCGTAGGAGAGCGCGTCGATCTCGCGCAAAAGCAGCGCCGAGCGCTGCGTCTCGGGCAGCAGGCCGACGTCGGCGACGATCTGGCGAAACTCCTCGCGGCGGTGGACGGTGTCGGCGGTCGAGGTGCCGTTGTCGCGCTCGAAGATGTCCATCGAGTCCAGGCCCGACGGCTTCGGCTTGCGCAGGTGGTTGAGGCAGCGGTTGCGCGCGATCCGGTAGAGCCAGGGGCGGGTGTTGATCGGCCGGTCGTCGGCGAGCAGTGCGTTGTAGGAGGCGGCGAAGACCTCCTGCAGGACGTCCTCGGCGTCCTCCTTCGAGCGCAGCATGTGCTGGCAGAAGGCCAGCAGCCGGCCCTGGTAGCGGTGGACGAGCGTCTCGAACGCGGCTTGGTTGCCGCGGCGGGTCATCGCGACCAGCTGCTCGTCGCTACGCAGCTTCAGCAGCGGGGATCGCCCGGCTGTGCCGGCGAGCCCTACTTGGCTTGTCAGTGCGGAAGCCTCCACGTCTCACCCTGGGAGTACCCGTTCCCGGCCTTTGAGACACGGTAGCGGGACGTTTGTTGCGCTCAGGTTGAGTTGAGTGCTTCTTCGGTTGTAGTGCCCGGGACGGGATTCGAACCCGCACACCCCGAGGGGTCGCGCATTTTAAGTGCGCTGCCTGGACCAATTCGGCTACCCGGGCCAGACGATGGTAGACGGACGTTCGACGGGAACGGGCGGCTCTCATCCGCCGCTTGGCCCAGGTCGATGTGAACTCATGGGTTCGGGCGCGCCGCTACTCGTGGCGCTGGCTTCGCTGCTGGCGCTCACGGTCTGTTACTTGCTCGCGTCCGCGCGCGCCCGTCGGCTGAGCGATCAACGCGCCAGCCTGCTCGAGGAAGTCGGTCTGTTGCAGCGGGCCTTGCTGCCGCCGGTACCCGAACAGCTCGGCGCCGTACGCACGTCGGTCGCCTACCGGCCGTCGGAGGGAATGGGCGCTGGCGGCGACTTCTACGATGCGCTGACGCTGCCGGGCAACCGGGCGGCGTTCATCCTCGGCGATGTCTCCGGGCATGGCCGCGAGGCGGTCGCCCAGACCGCCTTCATGCGCTTCACGCTGCGCGCCTACCTCGAGGCCGGCATGGAGCCGCGTGAGGCACTCCAGGTCGCCGGCCCGGTGATCAGCCAGCATCTCGACGACGGAGTCTTCGCGACCGCCGTGATCGCCGTGCACGACCCAGCGACGAGCTCGCTCGTCTATGCCAGCGCCGGCCACCCGCCGCCGCTCGTCGTCGGACCGGAGCGGCCCGAGGCCGTGCTCGCGGCCTCATCGCCGCCGATCGGGCTCGACCTCAAGACTGGTCTGCGCCAGACGACGTTGCCGCTGCGTCCGGGCGCCGTGATCTGCCTCTACACCGACGGTCTCGCCGAGGCGCGCAAGGCGACGCGGATCCTCGGCCGGCCGCGGCTCGGCGACTTCGTCGAGCAGCTCGGCCCGACGGCGCCGGCGAGCGAGCTGCTCGAACGGGTCGCTACAGAGGCAAGGGTCGTGACCGACGACATGGCCGCGGTGTTGATCCGGCCGACCGGTGCGACCGGCGAGGCGGGCGCGCGTCACGAGCAGCTGGAGATCGACGCCGACGAGGCGTCGAGCGGGCTCGCCGAGCAGTTCCTAGCCGCCTGTCACGTCGGCGAGGCGGAGCGACCCTGGCTTGTCGCCGAGGCGGGCCCGGATGCGAAACGCCGCGGTGCGCGAGAGCAGACCGAGGTGCTTGACGTGGCGTTCGCCTCCCCGCGACCGATCGCCGCGGTGCTGCCGGGCAACGTCGTTAGCATCGGCACGGCAGCCAGCCGCCCGCCGACGGTCGGTCTCTGGCCGCCGCCGGCGCTACGGCACGCGAACGACTCGCCTTAGCGGCGAGCCGAGCGCGCGCGTCGGGTCAGGCCGCGTCGGGACCGACCTTGATCAGCATCTTGCCGATGTTGTCGCCGGACAACAGGCCGTTGAAGGCTGCCGGCATGTTCTCGATCCCGTCGACGATCGTCTCGCGGTAGCGCAGCTCGCCGGAGCGGACCCAGGCGCTCGCCTCCTCGAGGAACTTCGTCATCAGGTGGAAGTGGTCGAGGACGATGAAGCCGCGGATCGTCAGGCGCAGCGGCAGCGTCGCGAGGAAGTTGTCTGGGCCTGGCTGTGGCTGCTCCTCGTTGTACTGGGCGACCGCACCACAGAGTGCGATCCGGCCGTGTAGGCGCATCCGCCCCAGCGCCGCCGACAGGTGGTCGCCGCCGACATTGTCGAAGTAGACGTCGATCCCTTTCGGCGCGTGCTCGCGCAGCGCGTCGGCGACCGGCGTCTCCTTGTAGTTGAACGCGGCGTCGAAGCCGAGCTCCTCGGTCAGCCAGGCAACCTTCTCGGGCGAGCCGGCGCTGCCGATCACGCGGCCGGCGCCGCGCAGCCGCGCCATCTGTCCGGCGGCGCTGCCGACCGCGCCGGCGGCCGCCGATACGAAGATCGTCTCACCCTCCTGGAGGTTGGCGACGTCGAACAGGCCGGCGTAGGCGGTCAGGCCGGGCATGCCGAGCACGCCTAGCGACGCGGATATCGGACCCATGGCGGGGTCGACCGGGTAACCGCCGTCGATCACCGCATGCTCGCGCCAACCAGACAAATGCTGGACCCAGGCGCCCTCCTCGAGCGGACCGCCGTTGGAGGCGATCACCTGGCCGACGGCGCCGCCGTCCATGACCTTGCCGACCTCGAACGGCGGCAGGTAGGACTTCACGTCGCGCATCCGGCCGCGCATGTATGGGTCGACCGAGAGGTAGCTGTTGCGGATCAGCATCTCACCGGGGCCGGGTTCGGGCAGCGGCGTCTCGGCGAGCTCGAAGTCAGTGTCTTTCGGCTCGCCGTCGGGACGTGCGGCGAGGCGGATCTCCCGTGTGGTTGCGCTCATGGCGGGTGACCCTAAACCCTTAGGATCGTCGGATGGGGACTACGGAGCAGGAGACCGAGGCAAGGCTGCACGGAGGGAGGCTGATCGCGAAGCGCCTCAAAGCGCACGGCGTGACCAAGCTGTTCACCCTTTCCGGCGGGCACATCTTCCCGATCTACGACGGCTGTCGAGAGGAGGGGATCGACATCGTCGACACCCGTCACGAGCAGTCGGCGGCGTTCGCGGCCGAGGGCTGGGCGAAGGCGACGCGCGAGCCGGGCGTCTGCGCGGTTACCGCCGGTCCGGGTGTCACCAATGCGATGAGCCCGCTCGGCTCGGCGCTGATGAACCGCTCGCCGATGGTCGTGCTGGGCGGCCGCGCGCCGGCGCTGCGTTGGGGGATGGGCTCGCTCCAGGAGATCGACCACGTCCCGTTCGTCGCACCGCTGGCGCGGCTCGCGAAGACGGCCGAGTCGACGGCCGAGATTCCCGCCCTGATGGACGAGGCGCTTGCCGCGGCCGCCGGTCCGCCCGGTGGCCCGACGTTCCTCGACTTCCCGATGGACTACGTCTTCATGGACGTCGACGTCGATGCCGACGGTCCCGCGTCCGAGGTCGACCCGCTGCTGGTCCCGGCGGCCGAGGGCGTCGAGGCGGCGGCCGAGCTGCTGCGCGGCGCTGAGCGGCCGGTGATCATGGCCGGCAGCGGTCTCTACTGGGCGCATGGCGAGCACGCGCTGCGGGCGATCGCCGAGGAGCTGCGGATTCCGGTGTTCGTCAACGGTCTGGGGCGCGGCTGCATCCCGGCCGACCACGAGCTCGCCTTCTCGCGGGCGCGTGGGCAGGGGCTCAAGGGCGCCGACGTCGCGCTGGTGATCGGCGTGCCGATGGACTTCCGGCTCGGCTTCGGCGACTCGTTCGGCGAGGAGACGAAGATCATTGCGATCGACTCCTGCGCGCCCGAGCGAGCGCATCCGCGCGAGGTCGCCGTCGATCTGGTCGGCGGCGTGCCGGCGACGCTCGACGCGCTGCGCGAGGCAGCGGCTGGCGGTCCCGACCGCTCGGGCTGGATCGAGGCGCTGCAGGCGGGCGAGAACGAGAAGCGTGCCGCCGAGCAGGAGGAGCTCAACGACCCGCGCGCGCCGCTGCATCCGATGCGGCTCTACAACGAGCTGGCGCAGGTGCTCGACCGCAACGCGATCGTGATCGGCGACGGCGGCGACTTCGTCTCCTACGCCGGTCGCGTGATCGACACCTACGAGCCGGGCTGCTGGATGGACCCGGGGCCGTACGGTTGCCTCGGCGCCGGTCCCGGCTACGCGCTGGCGGCGAAGCTGGCGAACCCGGATCGTCAGGTCTGCCTGCTGCTCGGCGACGGCGCGTTCGGCTTCAGCGGGATGGAGTTCGACACGCTCGTGCGCCACAACGTGCCGGTAGTCGCGGTGATGGGCAACAACGGCATCTGGGCGCTCGAGAAGCACCCGATGGAGTTCCTCTACGGCTACTCGGTCGCGGCCGAGCTGCAGTCGGAGTGCCGTTACGACCAGGTGGTCGAGGCGCTCGGCGGGCACGGGGAGCTGGTGTCGCGGCCGGAGGAGCTGAAGCCGGCGCTGGAGCGGGCGTTCGCGAGCGGGAAGCCGGCGCTGGTCAACGTGCTGACCGATCCGTCGGTCGTCTACCCGCGCCGGTCGAACCTGGCCTGAGCCGTTCTGTGACGTAGATCATAGATAGCCTGGCTAATCATTAGCTAGGCTATCTATGTGACTTCAGCTCCGGTAGCCACCAAGAAGAACGCCAAGCGCGAGCGCTTCGACGCCGCCTGGGAGCAGTTCGCCGCCGCCGTGCGCCACGCGCGCTCGCGCGCCGCCGACCAGCCGGGCGCGGGATTGACGCCGTCGCAGTACCGGCTGCTGGCCGCGCTCGAGGACGCGCCGTCGCTGACCGTCGGCGAGCTCGCGCGGGCGGCGGGGGTGTCGTCGCCGTCGGCGACGCGGATGCTCGACGGGTTGGAGCTGGACGGGATCGTCAAGCGCGAGCGCGCCGCCGCGGACCGCCGCCGGATGGAGGTGCGGCCGACCCCGAAGGGCCGCCGCGCGCTCGCCAAGGCGCACGCGCGCGTCGCCGGCGCCCGTGAGCAGATCTACGCGCAGCTGACCCCGGACGAGCGCGCCCAGGCCGAGCGGCTGCTGCCGCGGCTGGCGGAGGCGATCGAGCAGCTGTGACCACCCGCGACGACACCGGACGGCTGCACCCCAACATCACGCTCGCCGTGCTCGCGACGGCGGCGATGGCCTACGCGATCTCGCAGACGATGGTCGCGCCGGCGCTGCCCGAGATCCAGCACGACCTCGGCGTCTCGCAGACCCAGGTCACCTGGGTGCTGACCGTCTACCTGCTGACCGCCTCGATCGCGACGCCGATCGTCGGCCGGCTCGGCGACATGTTCGGCAAGGAGCGGATGCTGACCGTGACGCTGATCGCCTTCGGTACCGGGCTGCTGATCTCGGCGCTGTCGCACTCGATCGAGCTGCTGGTGATCGGCCGGGCGGTCCAGGGGCTGGGCGGCGCCGTCTTCCCGCTTGCCTTCGGGATCATCCGCGACGAGTTCCCGCGCGAGAAGGTCGCGACCGCGATCGGGCTGATCAGCGCGACGTTCGGTATCGGCGGCGGCGCGGGCCTGGTGCTCAGCGGCCTGATCGTCGACCACCTCGCCTACGAGTGGATCTTCTGGCTGGCGTTCGTCGTGGTGGCGGGTGCGCTGGTCGCGACGAAGCTATGGGTGCCGGAGTCGCCGGTGCGCGCGCCGGCGCGGATCGACTGGGGCGGGGCGGCGCTGCTGTCGGCCGGGCTCGCGTCGGTGCTGCTCGCGGTCAGCGAGGGCAACTCGTGGGGCTGGGAGTCGGCGCAGACGGTCGGCGTGCTCGGGGGCGGCGTCGCGATCTTGGCGATTTGGAGCTGGTTCGAGACGCGCGTTGACGCGCCCCTGGTCGACATGCGGATGATGCGCCGGCGCGGGGTCTGGACGACCAACCTGACCGCGTTGCTGGTCGGCTTCGGGATGTTCGGCTCGTTCATCCTCACGCCGCAGTTCGTCCAGACGCCGGAGATCGTCGGCTACGGCTTCGGCGCCTCGGTCACCGAGGCTGGGTTGTTCCTGCTGCCCTCGACGGTGATCATGCTGATCGCCGGTCCGGTGTCGGGCTGGCTCGGGACGCGGGTCGGCTCGCGCGTGCCGGTGCTGCTCGGGACGATCACGGCGTCGTGCTCGTTCCTCTGGCTGGCGCTGATGCACGAGCACCCGTGGCAGATCGTCTTCGGTGTGGCGCTGCTCGGCGTGGGCATCGGCCTGTCGTTCGCGGCGATGGCGAATCTGATCGTCGAGGCGGTCAAGCAGTCCGAGACCGGTGTCGCGACCGGGATGAACACGATCATGCGA
>CAMLNW010000109.1 GCA_946481495.1 uncultured Actinomycetes bacterium | reverse complement strand
AAGAGCGCCATTCCGATGATGCCCAGCTCGGCGAGGATCTCCAGGTACATGTTGTGAGCGACCTTGGGGGTGTCGACGATGTACTCATCGCGGACGATCGCGCCTGGCTCGATCAGGTAGTGGACCGACGTGTTGGCGAAGTTCCCCGCCCCCACCCCGGCGACCGGATTGGCCTCGACCATCCGCCAGCCGACACGCCAGATGTCGCTGCGGCCGGCGCCGCCGTCGGACTCGAACAGCCGCTGGGTCGCCTCGGGTGGCGCTATGACCGCGAAGTAGCCGACGCAGAACAGCGCCGCGACCGCCGCCGCGGCCAGCGCCGGTCCGCGCCTGCGCCCCGCGATCACGACTGTCGTCACGAGCATCGCCGCCAGCGCGACCAGGGCGCCGCGCGACAGCGTCAGGAACATCGAATAGAGGCAGAGCGGCAGGATGAACGCGGCGGCGACCCGCAACGCGGGCTCCTTGAGCGCCAACGCAAGCGCCGCCGCCAGCGCCGCGCCGGCTCCGAGCGCCGCGGCGGTCTCGTTCGCGTTGCCGGTGGCGCCGGTCAGCGCGAGATCGCCCAGTAGGTGATCGGGAACAGCAGCGCGTTGGGGAGATAGCGGAACGCCGCGTCGAGGACCGGCGCCGACTCCTCCGCCCACATCAGGCTGAACGTCACCCAGAGGACGAACAACGCGAGCACGTAGAGGAAGCCGGGGTGCTCGAACAGCCGCCGGCGGCGCCCCTCGTCGGTCGTCAGGTGCGCCAGCCACGAGACCATCAGCAGCGCGCCCATCAGCTTCGGCGCCGACAGCGCGCCACCTGCCGGCAGCACCGAGTCGACGAACGTCAGGACGGCGAAGACGCAGAGGCCGGCTGTCAGGTTGGCGAGCGCGATCCCGACGAACGCCATCCCGAACACCGCCGCGAGCGCGAACATCGGGTTGAGTCCGGCGAGCAGCCCCACCAGCACGGCGGCGCCGAGCACGGCGAGGTGTGTCCACGGGACTGGCAGCCGCTCGAGTCGCGCCGCCATGGCGCCCTCAGGAACGGGCTGCCGGCGATCGCTTGGCCGCTGTGCGGCCGTTGCTTCCGTCGGCGCGGCCGCTGGGCTCCTCGAACGTCTCCTTGCGACCTGACATGTAGTAGCTCTCCTCGTCGGAGCTGCCCGAGCCGACCACCACGAAGCCGGTCGGCTCGATCTCGTTCTGCGAGAGGACGTCGCTGAGCCGGGACAGGCGGTCGAGGTTGGTCGCGCCGAGGCGGCAGACGATCAGGACGTCGTCGACGTAGCGGGCCAGCGGCAGCGCGTCGATCACCTCGGTCAGCGGCGGCGTGTCGAGAACCACGACGTCGGCGAGCTGCCGCGCGTCGTCGAGCAGCTTGCGCGCGACCGGCAGCGACAGCAGCTCGGAGATCCGGTCGCTCGTGCGGACGGCCGGCAGCACGCGCAGATCGTCGCCGAGCAGCTCGGTCGAGACCAGCGCGTCCGACAGGTTCGCGTCACCGAGCAGCACCTTCTCGACACGCACCCGCGGGCGGACGCGCAGCGCACGCGCGACGCTGGGGCGGCGGAAGTCGGCCTCGATCAGGATCACCTTCTTGCCGGCCAGGGCGAACGACGTCGCGAGGTTGACCGCGGTGGTCGTCTTGCCCTCGGCCGGCGACGGTCCGGTGACGAGGATCGCGCGACCGGTATCGGTCTCCTCGGCGCCGATCGAGATGACGGTTCGCAGCGTGCGATAGGCCTCGACGGTCCGCGGCGACAGCTCGGACGGCCCGAGTGGCTTGCGGCCCTCGCCGGCGCCGCGCCGCAGCAGGCCGGCTGGCTGGCCGCCGGCACGCTCACGCGGGATGCGGGCGAGGATCGGCAGGCTGTAACGGTCGCGCAGCTGCTCCTCGCGCCGCAGCCGCGGGTCGAAGGCCTGGACGGCGAACGCGCCGCCGATGCCGAGGATCAGGCCGCCGAAGAGCGCCGCGACCAGGGTCAGCATCGGGCGGGGAGCGACGGGCGAGTCCGGCGCGACGGCACGCGTCGAGACGCGCAGCGACGGGTCGCCGCCGATCTTCAAGCGCTCGAGCTGATCGAGCTCGTTGACCAGCGAGGTTCCGTCGGCGGACGTGCCCTCGCCATCCTGGATCCGCTCACGCGTCCGCTCGATCAGCGGATCGAGCTGGGCGCGCAGCTCCTCCGACCGCACGGCGACCACGCCGTCTGCGAACCCGTTCGCCAGATCGCGCGCCAGCTCCGGGCTGTCGGCCTTGGCCGTGACGGCGACGATGTTGCTCTGGGCGACCGGGGCGGCGTCGACCTTGGCGGCGACAGCCTCGGCATCGTCCGGCAGGTTCAACTGCTCGCGCACGAGATCGGCGACGTTGCGCGAGGTCACCAGGCGCGCGGCGGTCTCGACGTCGCGCGTCGGATCGGAGGACTCGCGGATCAGCCCGAGTCCGCTCAGCACCGGATCGTCGGCCGAGACGGGCGTGATCAGGAGATCCGCATCCGCCTCGTAGACCTTCGCGGCGACCGCCAGATAGAGCACGGCGACGGCCATTGTGAGAATTGTCACAACGGCTACGAGGCGCCAGCGCTCGCGAACCGTCTCGATGTAGCGCTGGATGCCCGAGTTCTCGACTTGGGGGTGACGCCAGCCCGACTCCGCACGCGCGGTTGCGGCTCCTCGCTCAGGGGGAGTCATGGGTCTACTATGACAGTCGGATCGGGCACCGCTCGTGTCAAGTTCCATGACGTTAGCCGGACTCCTCGTCCGGGCGCTCCACTCGAGCCATCCATGCCTTCCACAACGACCGAGATTCCGAACGCACCGACGCTCAGCGCGATCTACGCGCGGCGGATCTACAGCCGCATCCTGTACGTGGTCGCTCCGGCCAGCGTCGCGGGCGCGATCACGCTGATCCGCACCGACGACGCCGCCGACGCGGTGCTGATGCTGGTCGCTGTCGCCGCGACGGCCGCGATCCTGCGCATCCAGCAGTTCCCGCTCCACCTGGTTCCTGTGGCACGGGTGCTTGGCAACATCCTCGTCCCGGTCGCCGGCGTCGGCGTCGCCTGGCTGCTGTCGCTGCTGGGATCCGGCGCGCTGAGCGGGCGCACCGCGCTCGCGACGATGCTCGGGACGGTGCTGATCTCGCTGCTGGCGATGTGGCTCGAGGACCGCTTCATCACCGGCCGGCCGATCCGGATCGGCGTCATCGGCCCAGGGATCTTCACCCAGCGACTCGCCGCTGAGCTCGCCGAGAACGGCATCCGCTCGTACAAGGTGGTCGGCTACATCGACGAACAGGACGACCGCCACGCCGGCGTCCCCTGGCTCGGCGACATGTCCGTCGTCCGCGGCGCCGTTCAGTCGTCCGGCATCGACCTGCTGGTCGTCGGGCCCCAAGAGCGGCGACTGGAGGTGTTCGAGAAGACCGCGAAGGCCTGCCTCGACCTGCCGGTGCGGATGATCGAGGCGACCGCGCTCTACGAGGACGTGCTCGGCCACGTGCCGATCGGCGCGATCAACTCGGCGTGGTTCCAGTTCATCATGCACCCGCGCTTCTCGCCGTCGTCGCCACTCACCAAGCGCGGGCTCGACATCGCCGTGTCGGGCACGCTGACGCTGCTCGCCTCGCCGCTGCTGATCCTCAGCGCGATCGCCGTCAAGCTCGACGGCGGGCCGGTCTTCTACCGCCAGCCCCGCGTCGGCGAGGAGGGGCAGCCGTTCGACATGATCAAGTTCCGCACGCTGGTCCCCGACGCCGACGACCAGTTCGAGGCTGGCCGTTCCGAGGAGGAGCTGATCACGCGCGCCGGGCGGATCCTGCGCAAGGGCCACCTCAACGAGCTGCCGCAGCTGCTGCAGGTGCTGCGCGGCGACATCTCACTGGTCGGGCCACGGCCCGAGCCGCCGGATCTCGTCGAGGACCTCAGCGGCGTCGTCCCCCACTACGAGCGGCGCGCGCTGGTCAAGCCGGGCCTGACCGGCTGGGCGCAGGTCCGCTGCGGCTATGCCGGCAGCCACGCCGGCACCGCCTGGAAGACCTGCCACGACCTCTACTACATCAAGCACCGCTCGGCGCGCTTCGACCTGCTGATCTGCCTCCAGACCCTCCACGCGCTGATCGAGCGCACCCAGGAGGAGGACCTGCCGGCCCCCGACTTCATCCTGGGCGAGGCACGGGACCTAGCCTCCAACTGAGACACTCAGCGCCTCCTCCCCTCCCTCTCTGATGGACCGTGTCGACGTAAGCGTGCTGGTGCCCGTCCTCAACGAGGAGCGGCACATCCGTGCCGCGGCGGAGGCGATGCGCGCCCAGGACTTCGCCGGCAGCGCCGAGTTCCTCTTCATCGACGGCGGCTCTGCGGACCGCACGCCGGAGATCCTCCGCGAGCTGGCCGCCGAGGACCCACGGGTGCGGCTGCTCGACAACCCCCAGCGCAGCACGCCGATAGCGCTCAACATCGGCCTGCGCGCCGCGCGTGGCGACTACATCGCGCGGATGGACGCGCACACGCACTACCCACCCAACTACCTGTCGATCGGCGTCGGCCGGTTGCAGCGCGGCGGCGTCGCGCACGTCAGCGGGCCGCAGCTCGCCGAGGGCGACAACACCTGGTCGCGCCGCGTCGCGCTCGCGCTGTCGACGCGGCTGGGAACCGGCGGCGCGAGCTTCCGCCACAGCCGCGACGCCGAGTTCGAAGTCGACAGCGGCTTCACCGGCATCTGGACGCGCGCGACGCTCGACGCCCAGGGCGGCTGGGACGAAGGCTGGCCCAACGACCAGGACTCCGAGCTCGCCGCCCGGATCCGCGAGGACGGCGGGCGGATCGTCTGCGTGCCGGAGATGGGCGCCCAGTACATCCCCCGCGACAGCCTCCGCGCGCTCGCGCGCCAGTACTGGCGCTACGGCTTCTACCGCGCCAAGACCTCGTCGCGCCATCCAGCGAGCATGCGTCCCTCGCACGTCCTCGCGCCAGGGCTCGCGGCGGCGCTGATCGCCTCGGCGCTGCCGCTGCGCGGCGTGCGCTCGCTGGCGCGGCTCGGCGTCGCCGCCTACCTGATCGCCGTCGTCGCGGTGACCGGCGAGCAGGCGCTCGCCGTCAACCCGCGCGACGCGCTGTCGCTGCCGGCCGTGTTCGCCTGCATGCACCTCCCCTACGGATTCGGCTTCCTAGCGGGATCGCTGCGCTTCGGACCGCCAGTCAAGGCGGTCACGCAGCTCGCACGCGGGAACGACTGACGGTGCGGCTCGCCGTCTACTGCGACTACCGCTTCTGGCGGGCGGAGGGCCGCTTCTGGACCGAGCGGGCATTCATCGTCTTCCTCGGCGGCCTCGCCGAGCAGGTCGACCGGCTCGTGATGCCCGGCCGCACCCACCCCGACGAGGGCCGCGCCGAGCTGTCGCACTACCCGCTTCCGGACGGCATCGAGTTCGTGCCACTGCCCTGGTACGAGACGCTCGCCAAGCCGTTCGACGTGATCGGGGCGCTGATCGGCTCGATGCGGCGCTTCTGGCGCGTGCTCGACGACGTCGACGCGGTCTGGCTGCTCGGCCCCCACCCCACCTGCCTCGGCTTCGCGGCGCTTGCGGCGCTGCGCCG
The DNA here is from genome assembly GCA_946481495.1 of uncultured Actinomycetes bacterium. Next base: position 3,110 of record CAMLNW010000109.1, on the reverse strand, counting down.
CAAGCGCGTGATCCTCGGTGTGCGTCAGGACCTGCCGACCTACGCGCGCACCAAGCACCCCGGCCGGCGCGGCATCCAGCTCGCCGCCGACGCGCTCGAGGGCAGCTACCGGCTGCTGTCGCGCTGGTGTCCGACGGTCGTCGTCGGCCCCGACCTCGCGCGCAAGTACCGCCGCGCGCCGAAACTGCTGCCGATCTCGGTGTCGCTGATCCGCGCGGCCGAGCTGCCGGACGAGCTGCCAGCGCAGAACTGGGACGGCGACGAGCTGCGTGCGCTCAGCGTCGGCCGGCTCGAGGCCGAGAAGAACCCGCTGCTGCTTGCCGACGTGATCGCCGAGCTGCGCCGCCGCGACCCGCGCTGGCGACTCGACATCTGCGGCGAGGGCCCGCTCGACCGCGCGCTGCGTGAGCGACTCGCCGAGCTCGGCGTCGACGACGACGGCGCGCGGATGCTCGGCTACGTACCGGTCAGCGACGGCCTGCCACAGCTCTACCGCTCGAGCCAGGCAATGCTGCACGTCTCGTTCACCGAGGGCGTGCCGCAGATCATGTTCGAGGCGTTCGCCGCCGGCCTGCCGATCGTCGCGACCGCGGTCGGTGGCGTCCCCGAGGCGGTCGGCGACGACGCGCTGCTGATCCCGCCCGCCGATGCCGGCGCCGCCGCCGACGCGCTCGAGCGGCTGGCGGCCGACCCCGAGCTGCGCGAGCGACTGCGCGCCGGCGGCCTGGCGCGCGTCCGCGACCACACGCTCGAGGCCGAGTGCGCCCGGCTGGCGGACTTCCTGCGCGACCCGTGAGCTCGGCCCAGCCCCCCGCCGGCGAGTCCGGCCGCGAGAGCATCGCGCGCAACGTCGGCTTCTCGTTCGTGATCAGCGTGATCAGCGCCGTCTTCTCGACGGTGCTGCTGATCTACCTGACGCGCGCGCTCGGCCCGGAGGAGTTCGGCGTCTTCGCGCTCGCGATGAGCATCGGCTCGCTCGTCCTGCTGCCGTCGAACCTCGGCATCCCGAACGCCACCTCGCGCTTCATGGCCGAGCTGCACCACGACCGCCCCGCCGTTCGCGGCGTCGTCTTCGACGCGCTGAAGCTGAAGCTGATCGTCTCCGGCCTCTTCTGCCTCGTGCTGGCCGCGCTCGCCGCGCCGATCGCCGACGCCTACAACACCCCCGAGCTGACCTGGCCGATCCGGATCGTCTCGCTCGCCGTCTTCGGCCAGAGCATCGTCCAGCTCTACGACCAGATCTTCGAGGCCGAGGGCCGTGTCTCCGTCTACCTGCGCATCGTCTCCGCCGAGAGCGCCATCGAGACGTTCGCCTCGATCGCCCTGGTCGCCGGCGGCCTCGGCGTCTCCGGCGCGATGGCCGGCCGCGCCGGCGCCTATCTGTTCGCCGCCGGCTTCGGCCTCGTACTCGTGATCCGCATGCTCGGCCTGCGCGGCAGCGAGCGCGCCGCCCCCGACGGCAACGTCAAGAAGATCCTCGGCTACGGCTCCGCGCTGCTAATCATCGACGGCGCCTTCACTCTCTTCAGCCGCATCGACGTCCTGCTGATCGGCGCGATCCTCGACGTCACCGCCGTCGGCCAGTTCGAGGCCGCCACCCGCGCCCTGACCCTCACCGCCTACGTCGGCGCCGCCGTCGCCACCGGCGTCTCGCCGCGCGTCGCGAAAAGCGAGGAGGGCCCCAACACCGCCGTCTTCGAGCGCTCGCTCGCCGGCCTGATGCTGCTCCAAGGCGTCTTCGTCGCCCCGTTGATCGTCTGGGCCGAGCCACTCACAGAGCTCGTCTTCGGCAGCGGCTACGCCGAGACCGCCGACGTCCTCCGTGCCCTCGCCCCCTTCGCCTTCCTGATGGCCATCTCCCCCGTCCTCGCCTCCGCCGTCAACTACCTCGGCGAGGCCAAGCGCCGCATCCCACTCGCCATCGGCGCGCTCGCCATCAACGTCATCATCGACCTCCTACTGCTCTCCAAGATCGGCATCGTCGCCGGAGCCATCGGCACCGACGTCGCCTATCTCGTCTACGTCCTCGGCCACCTCTGGATCTGCCACCGCCTGCTCGGCACCCGCATGAAGCCCCTCGCCAAGGCCTTCGCCCAGGCCATGCTCGCCGTCACCGCCATGTCCGGCGTCCTCTTCCTCTTCGGAACCGGCAGCGTCGCGCTACCGCTCCTCATCATTGGCAGCATCGTCGGCGCGGCGGTCTACGCCGGTGTCCTCCTCGCCATCGGCGCCGTCACTCGAGCCCAGCTCTCCGCTGTCGCCCGGCGGGTCCTACCCAGCTAGGGCTGGGGCGTGGCTGCCCGCGGGTCCTGTCTCCGATTTTGGTTTGCGTGCTCGGCTCCGCGGCTCCGCTGGGACTCCGCCCCGTCCCTGGCGCGGGTCCGCGGTGGAGGGCGCTTTCGTTGATCGACGGGAGGGGCTCCGCCCGGACGCTCCGCTCGCTACGCCTGCGCCGCAAACGCAAAATCGTCGCCACCCGCGGAGGCCAACTAGGTGCCTGCCGCCCTGAGCCCGGAAGGCTTCAGGTAGTTTCGATCCTGTGCTGTCCGAACCCGTGATCCAGAGAGTTGGCCATCGCCTCTTAGCAGCAGCGACCTTTCCCTCTACCGTGATCCTGTTCGGTCCACACGCTGGGGGATGCGCTGCAGCGGACTCGCACCTCGACCTTCTAGTGATTCAGCTCAGCATCCCTGACCGCAGCGCCGAGTTCGTCCGCTTACGTAGCGCGCTTCGCGGCCTCGGCGTGCCTATCAACCTGATTCTCGTCAGCGAGGATGAAGCCAACGAGTGGCGAGAAGTGCCGGGCACGCTGATCCATCATGTCGTTCGCGAAGGGCGCACGCTGGCCGCCGCATGACCGGATACGGAACTCGCCGTCCCGCGCAATGATAGTATGAGCGTATGAAGCGCACAACGATTAGCCTGCCCGACGACATGGCCCAAGCGCTCGATCGCGAGGCCCGGCGTCAAGGAACGTCGGTATCGGCGGTGGCACGCGAGGCATTAGCCGAACGACTTCGCTTGCGGGCCGGTCAGGTTCGAGATGTTCCATTCGCTGCGTTGGGCCGCAGCGGCGTTCGCGATACAGCGCGTCGCGCGGACGAAATCCT
>CAMLNW010000108.1 GCA_946481495.1 uncultured Actinomycetes bacterium | reverse complement strand
CTGCCAGTGCGCACGCGGTCTATGCCGACGTCTGGGTCAGCATGGGCGACGACCCGAGCGAGGCCGCCGCGCGTCGAGTGGCGCTCGAGCCCTACCGGATCGACGACGCACTGCTGGCCGCCGCGCGCGACGACGCGATCGCGCTCCACTGCCTGCCGGCCCATCCCGGCGAGGAGATCACCGCCGACGTTCTCTACGGACCGCGCTCGGCCGTCTGGGACCAGGCCGAGAACCGCCTGCACGCCCAGAAGGCCTTGCTGGAGCTGCTCGTCTCCTGATCTGACGCCTGCCGCTCACGGGAGTACGCTGGTCTCACCCGTTCAGAGGAGGTCCGGTATGAAGCAGTTCCTTGCAGCGATCAGCGCGTGTCTGGTCCTCGGCCTGGTGGCCGTTGGCTGTGGCGACGACGACAGCGACTCGGGCGACAGCGGCAACGCCACGACCACCGAGCAGACCGCGACGACCGAGAAGCAGGCCTCCGGTGGCGGAGCCGCGGCCGGCAAGCAGGTCGCCGTCGAGATCGTCGACATCGACTTCGATCCCAAGGACGAGACCGTCAAGAAGGGCGTGACCGTCAAGTGGACGAACACCGGCAAGCTGCCGCACACGGTCACCAAGGAGGAGGGTCCGGGACCAGACTTCGACTCCGGCACGTTGCAGCCCGGCGACACCTTCGAGGAGACCTTCACCACTCCCGGCAAGATCGCCTACCACTGCACCATCCACTCAGGCCAGAACGGCTCGATAACGGTGCAGTGAGCCGGCGCCTAGCGTCTTAGACCGAAGCCTCTGAGCAACATCAGCGCCTGCTCCCCCCAGCCACCGCGGGCGGGGAGCAGGCCGAGCTGCGTCGCGGCGTCGTAGAGATCGAGGAAGCCGCGCGCGCGGCGGACGCGACCGTCTGTCAGCTCGAGGTAGTGCAGGCCGTGCAGCGTGACGAAGCGATCGGTGGCGGGCAGCATCGCGAGCGGGCCGCGGTTGGTTCCGACCAGCTTCCACGGAACGCAGGCGTAGTCGCCGCGGGCGAGTGGCGGCGCCGTCTGCTCGATGCGGGCGTCCGGGAACGCGTCGCGCAGCTTGGCGGCGTGAGCCTCGAGCTCGACCAGGCCGATCAGCGGCTGCGCCGCGAGCGGGTCCTCGTAAGTCAGCTCGGCGCTGCAGCAGGACGCGAAGCCACCGTCCGTCGTCCAGGCCGCTGTCCAGTCGGCGGCAAGCCGGTCGAGCGCGCTCTGCTCGGGCAGGTTCTCGGAGCTCACGTGAGCTCGGCCAGGCCCTCGGCGGGACTCGACGCCTCGCCGTAGAGCCGACGCGGGATGCGACCGGCGTGGCGGGCGGCGTAGCCGGCCTCGACCGCTTTGCGCATCGCGGTCGCCATCGCGGCCGGGTCCTCGGCACGCGAGACGGCGCTGGCGAGCAGCACCGCGTCGCAGCCGGCCTCCATCGCAAGCGCGGCGTCGGAGGCGGTGCCGATCCCAGCGTCGAGGATCACCGGGACGCGCGCGGCCTCGACGATCAGGCGCAGGTTGTACGGGTTCGCGATGCCCATGCCGCTGCCAATCGGCGAGCCGAGCGGCATCACCGCGGCGCAGCCGGCGTCCTCGAGCCGCCGGGCGAGGATCGGGTCGTCGCTGGTGTAGGGCAGGACGGTGAAGCCGTCGGCGACGAGCTCCTCGGCCGCGGCGAGCAGCTCGGCGGGGTCGGGCAGCAGCGTCTTGTCGTCGCCGATCACCTCGAGCTTGACCCAGTCGGTCTCGAGCGCCTCGCGGGCGAGCTTCGCGGTCGTGACCGCGTCGCGAGCGGTGAAGCAGCCAGCGGTGTTCGGCAGGACGAAGCAGCCGCAGTCGTCGAGCACCTCGAGGATCGAGCCGCGCGAGGCAGGATCGACCCGGCGCAGCGCGACCGTCGCCATCTCGGCGCCGGACGCGCGCACCGCCTCACGCATCGAATCGAGGCTGCGGAAGCCGCCGGTGCCGATGATCAGGCGCGAGTCGAAGCTGCGGTCGGCTATCTCCAAGGCGCTCATCGGCTCATCCTCCCTGAACCGCCTGCAAGACCTCGACGCGGTCCTCGGGCGTCAAGGCGTGCGACGCCCAGGTGCTGCGCGGCACGACCTCGCCGTCGACCGCGGCCGCGACCCCGCGGCCGTCGGCGGGAGCGCCGACCGCTTCGACCGCGTCGGCGACCGTCGCGCCCGCCGGCAGCTCGCGCGGCTCGCCGTTGAGCGTCACCGTCACCGTCATGCGCGCACCCCACCGTGGAAGCGATCGGCGGCGAACGCGCGGAAGGCAGCGGGCAGCTCGCCGTCGACGAGCAGCGCGGCGATCGCGCGCCCCGTCGACGGAGCGAGCATCACGCCGTTGCGGTGGTGGCCGGTCGCCCACAACAGTCCCTCGATGTCGCCGGAGCCGATCGCGGGCGCGTTGTCGGGCGTCCCGGGCCGCAGGCCGGCGCGCGCCGCGACCAGCTCGAGCTCGCCGGCGTCGGGCAACACCTCCCAGGCCGCCTCGAGCAGGCGGTGCACCCCGTCGGCAGTGATCGCCGTGTCGAAGCCCTGCTCCTCCTGGGTCGCGCCGAGCACGACCCGACCGTCTGGACGCGTGACGAGGTAGCAGCGCGGCGTGCGCACGATGTGCCGCGCCGGCGGGCGGTAGCCACGCCGAACGCGCAACTCGAGCAGCTGACCCTTGACGGGACGGATCGGCGGCGCCGAAGCCTCGGTGGCCAGGGCACCTTCGGCGCTCCAGGCGCCGGCGGCAATGAGCACCGCCGCGGCGGGGATCGTCTGGCGCTCGTCGAGGCCCGCGACGCGCAACTGATCCGGGTCGGGGTCGCCGTCGACGGGCACGACCTCCACTCCTCCGACGCGACCGCCGGCCGTGTCGATGCCTGTGACCTCGAGTCCCGTGCGCAGCTCACCGCCAGCGGCGGCGAACGCGAAAGCGAGCGCACGGACAACCGCGGCCGGATCGACCTGGCCGTCCTGCGGCGCGTAGATCGCCCCACCAATCCGTGGCGACAGTGCCGGCTCGCGCTCGCGGGCCGCGCGCGGCGGCAACCACTCGGCGTCGAGCCCCAGCTCGACCTGAAACGCGTGCAGCCGGCGCAGCTCCTCGGTGTCGTCACGGTCGGCGGCTACGACCAGCGCCCCGCAGTCGGCGTAGCCGGTCGGCAGCGCGGTCAGCTCCTCGAGCTCCGCCGCGAAGGCCGGCCACTGAGCGCGGGCCTCGAGGTTGAGCTCAAGCAGCGGCTGCTCGCCGAAGGTCGCCTCGGTGATCGGGGCGAGCATCCCGGCCGCGACACCGGAGGCGCCGGCACCCGGCTGCTCGCGCTCGATCGCGAGCACCGACATGCCAGCCTGGACGCAGCGCCAGGCGCAGCTGAGGCCGATCGCCCCGGCCCCGACCACGATCAGGTCGTAAGCGCGTTCCATCGCCTACAAGGTACCCCTGTGACGCCGTGCTCCTCTGCGAGGATGGCGAGCATGAGGACGGCAGCGGAACGACGCGAGCGGCTCAGCGAGGCGCGCCTCTACCTGGTCACCGACGGCGGCATGGACGACGGCGCGCTCGACGCGGCGCTGTCGGGCGGAGTCGACATGGTCCAGCTGCGCGATCCCGAGCTCGACGACGCGACGCTGCTGGAGCGCGCCGCCGTCTGGCGCACGCTCTGCGACATCCACGGCGCGCTGCTGTGGATCAACGACCGCCCCGACCTCGCGCTGAGCGCCGGCGCCGACGGCGTCCACGTCGGCCAGGACGACATGCCGATCGCCGAGGCGCGCGCGGCCGGCGGCCCTGAGCTGCTGGTCGGGCTGTCGACCCACACCCCCGCGCAGCTCGAGGCCGGCATCGAGGCCGGCGCCGACCAGCTCAGCGTCGGTCCGGTCTGGGAGACGCCGACCAAGCCGGGGCGCCCCGCGACCGGTCTGGAGTACGTCCGTGCCGCCGCCGCGCTGCGGCCGCCGCAGCCGTGGTTCGCGATCGGCGGGATCGATGGCGGCAACGTCGACGACGTCGCCGCCGCGGGGGCCGAGCGGGTCGTCGTGGTGCGCGCGATCCGCGACGCGGCCGACCCTGGCGCGGCTGCCGCGTTCCTGCGCGCCGGTCTCGAGGAGGCCAGCCTTGGCGCAACGCAGTAGCCGCAAGCGACGCAAGCAGCGCCAGCGCAGCGCCGCGGCGGAGAGCCGCTCGGCCGCTAACGGGGACGGAGCGGCTCCCGAGAGCGGCCAGGACCGGATGGCGCGCGGCTACGCCCGCGGGCGCGCCAAGGACGAGGCCGCGCGCGCGGCGCTGAAACCGCTCGGCCAGGACGAGCGGCCACTGCCGGTGACGATCGCCGCGGTGCTCTCCTTCGCGCTCGGCGCGGCCAACCTCGTCTCCTACGTCGCCGGCGTCGAGGTCCAGGGCGAGCGGCCGGCGCTGGTCGGGATCGCCGTCTACTCCGGCCTGATGTTCATCGTCGCCTACGGCTGCTGGCGGATGCGCTACTGGGGCGTACTCGGCATGGAGGCGGTGCTGGCGCTCGCGCTCGTAATCTTCGGCGTGCTGTTGACCCGCGCCGAGAGCGTCGTCGCCCTGCTGATTGCGCTCGCGGTGATCGCCGGGGCGGGAACGCTGTTCTGGAAGCTCGTCAAGGTGATGGCGCGGATCCAGATGCCAGAGCGCCCAGGCGCTGACCGCTGAGTCGGCTTGGATAGTCTGGCCCGCATGCCTGACTCCTCCTACGACTGCATCGTCATCGGCTCCGGCCCGGGTGGCTACGTGGCCGCGATCCGCGCCGCTCAGCTCGGCATGAAGACCGCCGTGATCGAGCGCGCCGACACCGTCGGCGGCCGCTGCCTCAACGAGGCCTGCATCCCCGCGAAGGCCGTCCTGCGCGTCGCCGATGCCTATAAGGAGGTCACCACCGCCGACCGCTTCGGCATCTCGACCGGCGACGTCGGCTTCGACTTCGCGGGCGCCGCGGGCCACCGCGACAAGGTGATCAAGACGATGGTCGGCGGCGTGTCGATGCTCTTCGACAAGAACAAGATCGAGGTCATCAACGGCCACGGCTCGCTGACCGAGGACGGCAACGTGAAGGTCGGCGGATCGTTCGACGGCCAGGAGATCGAGGCCGGCAAGGTCGTGCTCGCGACCGGAACCGTCGCCAAGCCGCTGCTCGGCCTGCAGTTCGGCGGCCGGATCGTCGACACCGCCGGCATGTGGCTGACCGACTCGCAGCCGAAGCGGCTCGCGGTGATCGGCGCCGGCGCCTCGGGCACCGAGGTCGCGTCGGCGTTCGGGCGGCTCGGCACCGAGGTGACGCTGATCGAGGCGCTCGACCAGATCCTGCCGCTCGAGGACAAGGACGCGGCACGGGCCTGCGCGCGCGAGATCGCCAAGCAGAACGTGAAGATCGTGACCGGCGCCAACGTCGAGTCCGCCGAGGACAGCGGCGACGCGGTGAAGATGACGATCAACGGCGAGCAGCATGAGTTCGACCTGCTCTGCATCGCCGCCGGGCGCGGCACCGACATCGAGGGGCTGGGCCTCGACGAGGCCGGCGTCAAGACCGACGAGCGCGGCCTGATCGTCGTCGACGGCGCGCTGCGCACCTCGAAGGAGAACGTCTACGCGATCGGCGACCTCGTGCCCGGTCCCGCGCTCGCGCACAAGGCATCCGACGAGGGGATCATCGCCGTCGAGGACGCGGCCGGCCTGCCGACGCACCCGATCGACCACGACTACATCCCGCGCGTCACCTTCTGCTCACCCCAGGTCGCGAGCTTCGGGCTCACCGAGGCACAGGCCAAGGAGGCCGGCCACGACGTCGCGGTCGGCAAGATCCCGATGGGCGCCGTCGGCGCCCCGACCGTCTACGGCGACCGCACCGGCCTCGTCAAGATCGTCGGCGACAAGCGCTACGGCGAGATCCTCGGCGCCCACATCGTCGGCCCGAAGGCGGCCGAGCTGATCCAGGAGCTCGTCGTCGCCCGCGACCTCGAGGGCGGCTATCCGGAGCTCGCCCGCTCGGTCCACCCGCACCCCGCGTTCGCCGAGACGATCCTCGAGGCCGCTCGCGCGACCGACGGCTGGCTGATTCACGGGTAAGCGATTCAGGGGGGCGGTTTCGCCCCAGGCGTCCCTTGGTGGGAAGTGCATCCCACCGAAGGAGTCGCCGTGCCTCGTCTTTCCCGTCTTGTCCTCGGACTAGCCGCCGCGCTCGCAGTTACCTGCTGCGCGGCCGCGCCTCCAGCCGCAGCTGGCACCTACACCGTCCGCCAGTGCGATTGGGCGACAGGCAACGGTCACCACGACTTCGTCTGGCAGTCGTCCGGCGCACCGACGGTGGACCAGCACGCCGGCAGCGGCTGCGGCGAGTTCGGGTTGGCTGCGCGCAACGGGGGCGGCGGAACGCAGCGGACCTACCCGTCGGGCGCATATGGCGGTTGGTTCGCCTATGCGCCGAATGGCACCGTCTTCACGGGCTTCGCGGGCGCGTTCGGGACGCTCGAGGGCTGCTGCGTCAGCGGCATGACGAGCTATGCCGAGGCGACGCAGCAGCCCGACGGCCAAGGCGGGCGGGCCTACCTGTTCCAGGGCCATCTGGGCAACGCGACGTGGAGCGCGCCGTCGGGGTTGGCTGGCCCGGTCGGGCGCAGCTGGAGCGCGGCGACGAGCGGCTTCGAAGCACGTCGCGTCGGCTTCCACCTGCGCTGCGGGCCGGGCTTCACCTGCGCGCAGGGCACTGTCGCCGACCTGCGCCTGCGCGGCCGTTCGTTCGACTTCACGCTGCGCGACGACGCATCGCCGCTGATCGGCAACGCCAGCGGATCGCTGTTCGACGGCGGCTGGCTGAGCGGAACGCGCACGCTGTCGTTTCCCGCGCACGACACCGGCGGTGGCCTGACCGGCGTCGAGACGGCCTTCGACGATGGAACGATCCTTCAGTCGCCGTCGAGCTGCACCATCGTCGCCGGCCGCTATGCACGCCTGCAGCCCTGCCCTGCGGGGCGGACTGGCGAGTGGACCGTCGACACTTCGCGGCTACCCGACGGCGTCCGCGGGCTGGAGCTGCGCGCAACCGACGTCGGCGGAGCGACTGTGCGCAAGACCTATGCGATCAGCGTCGACAACCATGCTCCAGCCTCCCCTCGCGACCTGGAACTCGACAGCGGCGACAGCTGGCGGCGGACGAACGGCTTCGGATTGCGCTGGACAGCTCCCTCCGGCCAGCACGCCCCGATCGCGGCTACCCGCTGGACCCTCTGCCCGGCCGGCACGTCAACCGCGACGCTCACGGCGGGAACGATGTATGTCCGAGCAGCGGTTCCCAAGCGGAACGGACATGCATCGCTCCCGCCTACCCCCTGCGTCGAGGGCGAGCACGCCGGAGCCGACGGCTCGCTGAGGATCACGCCGCCCGCTCCGGGCGAGTGGGACGTCCGCCTCTGGCTCGCCGACGCCGCCGGCAACGGCGACCCAGAGACCGCCACGTCGCCGCGCCGCCTGCGCTACGACCCCGACCCGCCAGCGCTGCGCTTCCTGCCCGCCCACCCGGCGACGCCGGAGCGCTTCGACGTCGTCGGCCACGACCTGTCGGGAATCGTACAGGGGACGATCGAGCTGCGCCGCTACGGCTCGGACGCCTGGATCGCACTGTTGACCGAGCGTGACGGCGAGCGGCTCGTCGCCGTGCTCGACGAGAGCCGTCGCGCGGCTGGCGGTGTCTTCGACCTGCGTGCACGGGCAGTCGACGCGGCTGGCAACGCGGCCGTCGTCTACGGTGGCCAGCGCACGCTGCGCGAGCAGAGCCTCACCGCGACGAGGCGCCCGAACCCGCGTCCCCACGCGAGGGTGACGATGGCGGCTCACGCTCCGCGCGCTCGGCGAGCGGCCGGACACAAGCACCACGGCCGCCGTGGCGCGGGTCGACGACCAGCCTCCCGCTGGGGGCGCGGCCAGCACCGACTCGCGATCGTCGGCGGACGGCCGCTGCTGCTCCAGGGCCGGATCGGCCGTCCCGTTCCACGCCACGGCAAGCTGGTCGAGGTCCAGGCCCACTTCCGCGGTCGCTGGCGGACGATCTCCGCGGTCCGTGCGCGGCGCGACGGGCGCTGGCGGTTCCGCTACGTCTTCCGCACGACGGGGCTGCGCGCCAGCTACCGGATGCGCGCACGGGTCCCAGTCGAGGCCGGCTATCCGTTCGCGGCCGGTGTATCGCGCCCGGTCCGCGTTACGGTGCTGCCCGGATGACCGACGACCGCCCCGTCTTCTACTACGACCTCGGCTCGCCCTACGCGTGGCTGACCGCCGAGCGAATCCACGACGTGATGCCGGTGACGCCGATCTGGCAGCCGATCCTGCTCGGCGGGATCTGGCAGCAGACCGGCGGCGGGTCGTGGTCGTTGACCGACGCTCGTGACGGCGGGATCGCGGAGGTCGAGCGGCGTGCGCGCGAGTACGGGCTGATGGAGGTCCGCTGGCCCGAGGAGTGGCCGACCAACTCGCTGCCGGCGATGCGGGCCGCGACGTTCGCCCAGCAGGCGGGGCGCGCGGTCGCGTTCTCGCTGGCGGCGTTCCGCCAGGCGTTCTGCGCCGGGCGCGATCTCGCGGATCTGGACAACGTGCTGATCGCCGCGGCCGCCTGCGAGCTGCATCCGAAGGCGGTCACCAAGGGCATCGAGAGCAAGTCGATCAAGGACCGCCTGCGGGCCGCCACAGACCAAGCTGCGGCGCGCGGTGTCATCGGAGTCCCGACGGTCGCTGTGGGC
>CAMLNW010000107.1 GCA_946481495.1 uncultured Actinomycetes bacterium | reverse complement strand
GGGCCGTCGGGCCGTTGAACGCCTGGGCGTCGCTCGGTGCGATCAGGTTGCACGTCTCAGCGCTCGCAACCCCCGGCGATGTCGTCACGCAGCCGAGGATCCCGCTCTTCTGGGTGAGCCTACCGGTGGCGACGTTGCGATCGAAGATCGCGATCGCGTCGTTGGACGTTGAGGAGACGTACACGTTGTCACCGGCCGGGCTGACGACGACGTCGCCCACCTGCGCGATCGCGCGGGCCTCCGTGCATCCCGCGGGAAGGGAGTCCTCACCAGAGAAGCAGCCGCTCGCGCCGGGAAGCTGCTTCAGCCCACCCGTGGGAGCGGCCTCGGCTGTCGCCGTGAGGGCGACGATGACGAGCGTGAGAATGACCGCTAGGTGTCCTCGCATCGCACGACCCTAGTCGCGAAGGCGCCGATGCGCAACGCGGCAAGTGACCGCTGTTGGATCTACTCCGGCGACTCGCCCTCCGGCAATAGCGCGTAGAGGCGTGTGCGGCCGTCGATGCCCTTCAGGTTGCGCCGCCGCGAGCGCTTCCAGGTGAAGCGGCCGGCGGCGAGCTCGACGACCGGCTCTGAGACGTAGATGCGGTTCGGCTTGCCGGCGTCGGTGACGCGGCTCGCGAGGTTGACGGTCGAGCCGAACCAGTCGCCGCCGCGCGGGGTTGCCGGCCCGAACGCGACACCGACGCGCAACGGCGGGAACTCCTCGCCCTCGGCCTCGGTCGCGGCGACGAGCGCCTGCAGCGTGTCGAGCATCGGGTCGACCTCCCACGAGACGAGCATCACCGCGTCGCCGATCGTCTTGACGATCTGGGTCGGCCGGTGGATCGATGCGGTTGCCAGCTCGGCAAGCCGGGTGGCGACCTGGCCGAGCCGTTCGGTTGGTACGCGCTCGCCGAGCTTCGTGTAGCCGACGAGGTCGGCGAAGGCGACCGCGATCTCGCGTGTCCCGGCCAGCTCGCCAGCGTCGCGCTCCGCCTCGGCGACGAGGTCGCCGCGGATGCCGTCGCGCAGCTGGGCGCGGAACAGCAGGTCGAGCACCGCCGCGACCTCGGGCGACAACGCCTCGGCGGCCTGGACGTAGCGCAGTGCCAGGGTGAGGTCGGTGTCGTCGGGCTGGACGAGCGGGCTGACCGTGGTGCGGCGGACCGCCTCGGCGGTCTGGCTCATCGCCTGGCCGGTCACGCGCGCGGTCTCGAGAATTCCTCCGCGCGGGATGCCGGCGTCGAGCAGCAGCTTGATCCGCCGCGCCAGGTCGACGTCCTCGTCGGTGTAGGCGCGCTCGCGCGGGCCGGCGGCGGGCCGGCCGTTCGCCTGCAGCAGCTTGCGCAGGAACTCGCGGTTCAGCCCCGACTCGCGCGCCACGGCGCTCAGCGAGTGCTTGCGGTCGCCGCCGAGCGCGACCTCGATCGCGAACGTCGTCAGCCGTCCATCGCGTTCGGCGGCTTCGATCGCCTGCTCGCTCTGGCCCATTGCGCGCAGCCGTCTGACCAGCTCGTCGTGCGCCTCGACCTGCTCGAGCTCGTTCGGGACGTCCATCGCGCCCGATGATCCCAGGAGGCGCGGCGGCGGCGCGATCACCCGTCGCGCCGCCGCCGTCCATGTGGCCCGCCCCGGGCCGCTAGGCGATCTTCATGCCTGAGATCGCGCGTGAGATGACGAGCCGCTGGATCTCGGAGGTGCCCTCGAAGATCGTGTAGATCTTGGCGTCGCGCGCCATCCGCTCGACGGGGAACTCGCGCGTGTAGCCGTTGCCGCCGAGGATCTGGATCGCGCGCTCGCCGCACCAGACGGCGACCTCGCCGGCCTTCAGCTTCGACATCGAGCCCTCGGCGTTCTCGAACACCATGCCGGACTGCTTGCCCATCCACGACGCGCGCCAGACGAGCAGCCGCGCCGCGTCGATCTCCATCTTCATGTCGGCGAGCATGAAGGCGATCGCCTGGTTCTCGATGATCTTCTTGCCGAACTGCTCGCGCTCCTTGGCGTAGTCGAGCGCGTACTCGTAGGCCGCGCGGGCGATGCCGACGGCCTGCGCGCCGACCGTCGGGCGGCTTGCCTCGAAGGTCTGCATCGCGGCCTGCGAGCGGGCCTGCTTGCCCTCGCGGACGCGTGCGAGCCGCTCGTCGAGCTTGTCTTTGCCGCCGAGCAGGCAGGAGCCCGGCACGCGGCAGTCGTCGAGGTGGACGTCGGCGGTGTGCGAGGCGCGCAGGCCGTGCTTCTTGACCTTGGCGCCCTGCTCGCAGCCGTTGGTGCCGGGCGGGACGATGAACGCCGCGTGGCCGCGCGAGCCGAGCTCGCGGTCGACCGAGGCGATCACGACATGGACGTTGGCGATGCCGCCATTGGTCGCCCACGCCTTCTGGCCGTTGATGACCCACTCGTCGGTCGTCTCGTCGTACTTCGCGGTCGTGCGGATCTTCGAGACGTCGGAGCCGGCGTCGGGCTCGGAGGCGCAGAAGGCGGCGACGGCCGGGTCGGCCTCGCTGCCGAAGCACTGCGGGATCCACTCGCCGATCTGCTCGTTGGAGCCCTGGCCGAAGATCGCGGCGGCGGCGAGCGAGGTGCCCATGATCGACATGCCGATGCCGGCGTCGCCCCAGAACAGCTCCTCGTTGACGATCGGCATCTGCAGGCCGGTCGGGTCGAGGAAGAACTGGGCGAGCGACTCGAAGCCGTAGAGGCCGATCTTCGCCGCCTCCTGGATCACCGGCCACGGCGTCTCCTCGCGCTCGTCCCACTCCGCGGCGGCGGGGCGGACGACGTTCTCGGCGAAGCCGTGGACCCAGTCGCGGATGTCTTTCTGGTCCTGGCTCAGCTCGAGCGAGAAGGGGGTCTCGACCGGCTCGGGAACGGTGTCGTCGGTCATCTCGGCAACGAGGTCGGTAGCGCTCATCGGTCAAATGCTACCAGGAGTAGGAATATCCTAACGGCGGTAGGAATAAGCTTCGCGAACGCGTAACATGGAGCCGTGAGCTCCGCTTCCAGCGTCCCCGCGGCCGAGCGGCCTCGAGCGGCGCACCTCGGTCCCGAGCGACGCCGGCCACTGGTCCTCGACGCGGCGATGGACGTCTTCCTCGAGCGCGGCTACGAGGGTGCGTCGATGGCAGCGATCGCCCACGCCGCAGGCGTCTCGAAGCCGGTCGTATACGACTGCTTCGCCAGCAAGGAGGAGCTGTTCAAGGCCCTCTTCCAGCGCGAGGAGGCGCGCGTCACCGCCGAGATCCGCGACTCGCTGCCGACCTCCGCGCCGGAGGGCGCCGAGGCGGCGCTGGTCGAGGGCTTCGCCGCCTTCCTGCGCGCGGTTGCCGCCTCGCCACGCGCCTACCGCACGATCCTCCACGGCGAGGGCGGCATGAGCGCCGCCGTCGCGCGCCGGATCAGAGCGGGCAGGGAGCGCCAGGTTGCCGACGCGATGGTTGTTGCTCGCCAGTGGCTAGATCCCACCGGCCAGCTAGACGAGCCAGGAGCGCGGCTGTTCGCCGAGCTGCTGATCGGCATCAGCGAGGCGGGCGCCCGCGCCCTGCTGAGCGGTGAGCACGGCTGGACGCCTGAGACGCTGGCGCCCGAGCTGGCGCGTGTCGCGGTCGCTGCGCTTCCCGGTCATTAGGGTCTGCGGCCATGAGCGCCGCGAGCACCCCACCGATCCTCTGGCAGCCGACCGAAGAGCTGAAGCAGGGGTCCGCTTTAACCGGCTACATGGAGTGGCTGCGCGGTGAGCGCGACGTGGCGGTCGAGACCTACGACGAGCTGTGGAAGTGGTCGGTCGACGAGATCGAGGACTTCTGGGCGTCGATCTGGGACTACTTCGAGGTCCATGCATCGGAGCCCTACGACTCGGTGCTCGGCAGTCGCGCAATGCCCGGCGCGGATTGGTTCCCCGGCGCCCGGCTCTCCTATGTCGAACACATCTTCCGCGACCGCGACGACGACGAGGTGGCGATCCGCCATGCCTCCGAGCTGCGCCAGCTCTCGGAGCTGACCTGGGGCGATCTGCGCACGCTGACCGCGCGGATCACCGGTGGTCTGCGCGACCTGGGCGTCGGGCCTGGCGACCGCGTCGTCGCCTACCTGCCGAACATCCCCGAGGCGATGGCCGCGTTCTTCGCCTGCGCGTCGATCGGGGCGATCTGGTCGAGCTGCTCGCCGGACTTTGGCGTGTCGTCGGTCGTCGACCGCTTCGCCCAGATCGAGCCGAAGGTCCTGCTCACCGTCGACGGCTACCGCTACAACGGCCGCGACTTCGACCGAATGGACACCGCCGCGGCACTCGAGCGTGCGATCCCGTCGCTCGAGCACACGGTGCTGCTGCCGTATCTCGAAGGCGCGGCCGACGCCGGCCGACTCGACAAGGGGATCGCGTTCGCCGACCTGCTCGCACGCGGCGACGGTGTCCCGCTCGAGTTCGAGCAGCTGCCGTTCGACCATCCGCTCTGGGTCCTCTACTCGTCGGGCACGACCGGGCTGCCGAAGGCGATCGTCCACAGCCAAGGCGGGATCCTGCTCGAGCACCTCAAGAAGCTGAACCTGCACCTCGACGCGCGCCCCGGCGACCGCGTCTTCTGGTTCTCGACGACCGGCTGGATGATGTGGAACTTCCTCGCGGGGGTGCTGCTGACGCCGGCCTCGATCGTCCTCTACGACGGCAGCCCCGGCCATCCCGACCTCGGCGTGCTGTGGGACCTCGCGGCCGATGCCGGCGTCACCTGCTTCGGCACCTCGGCGGCCTACATCGCGTCGTGCATGAAGGACGGCGTCGAGCCTGGCGCCGGCCGCGACCTGAGCGCGCTGCGCAGCGTCGGCTCGACCGGCTCGCCGCTGTCGCCGGAGGGCTTCCAGTGGGTCTACGACCACGTCGGCGAGGACACCTGGCTGTTCTCGACCTCAGGCGGAACCGACGTCTGCACCGCGTTCGTCGGCGGCTGCGTGTTGCTGCCGGTCCATCTCGGCGAGCTCCAGGCGCGCTCGCTCGGGGCCGACCTGCACTCCTTCGACGAGGACGGCGCCGCCGTCGTCGGCGAGGTCGGCGAGCTGGTGCTCACCCAGCCGATGCCGTCGATGCCGATCTTCTTCTGGAACGACCCCGACGGCGAGCGCCTGCACGACAGTTACTACGCGATGTATCCGGGCGTCTGGCGCCACGGCGACTGGATCGAGGTCACCGATCGCGGCACGGCGATCATCTACGGCCGCTCCGACTCGACGATCAACCGCGGCGGCATCCGGATGGGCACGAGCGAGATCTACCGCGCCGTGCTCGAGGTCGATGCGATCGTCGACGCGCTCGTCGTCGACGTGCCGGCGAGCCAGTCGGCGGCCGCTCGCGCCGCCGGTGTCGGCGAGGAGGACAGCTGGATGCCGCTGTTCGTCGTGCTGCGCGACGGCGCCGCGCTCGACGACGACCTGAAGCGCGAGATCGCCCGCCATGTGCGCGCCGAGTGCTCGCCGCGCCACGTGCCCAACGACGTCTACGCGATCTCGGAGATCCCGCGCACGCTCTCCGGCAAGGTGCTCGAGGTGCCGGTCAAGCGAATCCTGATGGGCACCCCGCCCGAGCAGGCCGCCTCACGCGACTCGCTGCAGAACCCCGCCGCGCTCGACTGGTTCGTCGCGCTGGCCCGCTAGCCACAACAGTTCGGAACATTGACCACACCAGGGTGTGGTCAACCGTCCAAACGATCCGCGAGGCGGTTCATGCCGAGCGCCCGTGCGGCGGTGGCGCCACCGGCGCGGTCGGTCGGCGTGTCCGCGGGACGCTCGACGTCGATCGGCCGTAGGGCGGCGATCTCGCGGAAGGCGCGCAGCTCGTCGGCTTGGCGGCAGAGCGAGTTGGCGTCGGGGCCGTCCTGCTCGGCTTCGGCCAGTGCGGCCTCGAGCGTCCCATGGCGGCGCAGGATGTCCGCCGCGCGCTTCTCGCCGATCCCCTTGGCGCCCGGCAGTCCGTCGGACGGGTCGCCGCGCAGCGCGATGAAGTCGGGCACCTGCTCCGGCTCGACGCCGTAGCGCTCGCGGACCTCGGGCGGCCCGATCTCTTCCGGCCCCTTCTTGCCGCGACCGCCGAGCAGCAGCACGCGCGTCGCGTCGGTCGCGCACTGGAAGAGGTCGCGGTCGCCGGTCAGGATCAGCGCCTCGCCGCCCGCCGTTTCCTCCACGCGCGCGTGGGCGCCGAGCAAGTCGTCGGCCTCGAGCTCGTCGGTGTCGGCGATCTGCCAGCCGAGCGCCGCGTAGAGATCCGGCGCCTGCTTCCACTGGTGAGCGAGGTCGTCGGGCATCGGCGGGCGGTGGGCGTGGTAGCCGGGGTAGAGCTCGACGCGGTAGGTCGCGGCGTCGGGCCCGAAGCAGCAGACGACGGCCCGCGCGCCGCGCTCGTCGGCCTGGGCGAGGATCGAGTTGACGCTGCCGAGCAGCGCGTTGACGGGGCGGCCGTCGGCGCCCTTGATCTTGTCGGGCAGTCCGAAGAACGCCCGGTAGAGGAGATAGGGAGCGTCCACGAGTAGCAATGGGTTGGCCATCGGTGCTAGCTTGACGGGTCGTAAGGCCGGAAAGTCCGGCGAAAGTAGTGCCAGCGCTCGCAGTCGTTGCTCATCAGCATCCTCCGCGTGTATGCAGCACACACAGAAAGACCGTGGAGGAATTCCATGCCAGGCGGAACCGTGAAGTGGTTCAGCGACGAGAAGGGCTTCGGCTTCATTACCCCCGACGACGGTGGTAAGGATCTCTTCGTGCACCACAGCGGCATCAGCGGTGACGGCTTCAAGTCGCTCACCGAGGGAGCCCGCGTGACATACGACGCAGAGCAGGGCGACAAGGGCCCGAAGGCGGTCAACGTCATTCAGGCCTAGCTTCGGCACTACGCCAAGGCTTCGCAAAGGGCCCCGCTTCGGCGGGGCCCTTTCTCTTTCCGGGGTCTGGCTGAGCTAGGCTCCAAAGATGGCCTCCCTGCAGCTGGCGTCCGGTGAGAACGCGGTCTTCGAGGGACATCCCTCCTGGCGCGCGACGCTCGCCTTCTATCTCAAGGGCCTGCTCGGGGCGGTGGTCCTGCTCGCCGCCTACGCGGGCATCGCCAGCGTCGCCGGCGACGGCGCCGATACGTCGATGCTCGTCCTGGTCGGGATCGTGCTGATCGCGCTCGTCATCGTCGGCGGCTACGTCTGGCGGATGGCGACGACCTACACGATCACCAACCGCCGCCTGCACATCAAGCGCGGCATCATCGCCCGCAAGACGCAGGAGGCGCGACTCGAGCGCGTCCAGAACGTCAACACCGAGCAGTCGGTGATCGAGCGGATGCTGCGTGTCGGCACCGTCGACTTCGACACCGCCGGAACGGACGCCGACGGCTTCCGCTTCGAGGGTGTTGCCGACCCGCTCGAGGTCGTCCAGTCGGTCGACCGCGCCCAGCGCGAGTTCGCCGAGGCTCAGGCGCGCCAGACGGCGACCTACGGCCAACCCGGCGCTGCGATCCAGCAGCCGCCGAGCGATCCCGGGCTCTAGACCTCACAGCTGGACAAAAGGGGAGGCAGGTTGCGGCCTGTTCGTCCCTATACGTCCATGACCGCCTTGTTGACGCCCGGTACCCGCGCTAGTATGGGTACCCATATGAAGACAACCATCGATATTGCCGACGCTTTGCTATCCGAGGCGAAGGCCGAAGCCAGGAAGGAGGGGGTGACCTTGAGGGCACTTGTCGAGGAGGGATTGCGCGACGTCCTGCGTCGGCGCGCGGCGGCCGCGCCCAAGCGGCTGGTATTGCCGACGACCGGCGACCCGACTCGGCCCGATGACCCGGCCGAGATCGCGGCCGCGTTGCGGGCCGCTCGTGCCGGCCGCGTGCTGTTCGACGCTCGATGATCGCCGTCGATACCAACATCCTCGTGTACGCGAACCGGCGCACAATGCCCGACTGGCACGAGCCGGCCAAGGCGAGCCTCGAGCGGCTCGCCAACGGCCGTGCGCCGTGGGGGCTGCCGTGGTCGGTGGTACACGAGTTCGTCGCGGTCGTGACGCGGCTGACGCACAGCCCGGCCACGCTCGACGAGGCGTTCGATTTCGTCGAGCGGCTCACCAGCTCGGACAGCTGCGTCACGCTCGCCGAGCCGATCGACTATCTGCCGGTCCTCGAGGAGCTCGCGACCAGCGGACGCGCCGCCGGCCCGCTCGTTTTCGATGCCCGCATCGCGGCGACTTGTGTCGCTCACGGAGTCAGCGAGCTCTGGACCGCCGACCACGACTTCGGCCGCTTCCCCGCGCTCCGCACGCGCAACCCGCTGGTCGGGTGAGGTGCGCCGCGCCACGTGGGGCGATTTCGGCCGCGCTGTCGCCTAAGGCTGGCGGTCGAAGCCGGTCAGCCGGCGAAGACGGTCGGCTCGCGGAGAAGGGCGGCGGCGTCGAAATGGGGGACGAGGCTGGCCGCGGCGGGTCGCTCCCCCGCCGTCGCGAGCCCAAGAGTCGTCGCCATCCAGGCGAGCGCATCGGCGGGGGTCTCGCCGAGCGCCGCGCGATCGGCGAGCGTCACCGCGCCGTGGCGCTTGGCCAACCGCTCGCCGTTCGGCGCCAGGACGAGTGGCACGTGAGCGTAGGAAGGGGTGGGCAGTCCGAGCAGCCGCTGGAGCAGGATCTGGCGCGGCGTCGTGTCGAGCAGGTCGTCGCCGCGAACGACCTCGCCGATCTCCTGGTCGGCGTCGTCAACGATCACCGCCAGGTTGTAGGCGTACGCGCCGTCGCGTCGTCGCAGGACGAGGTCGTCGACCCGGTCGGAGCGCTCGCCGTGCAATCGATCCTCGAACTGGACGGT
>CAMLNW010000106.1 GCA_946481495.1 uncultured Actinomycetes bacterium | reverse complement strand
CGTGGTCCTCGCAGACCAGCTTGGTGATCCGCTTGGCGATCTCGAGCTTGCGCTCGCGCGTCTTCGCCATCCCGACCTCGTCGATCGTCAGCGCGATCACCGCGGCGCCGTGCTCGATCGCCAGCGGGACGACGCGGTCGAGCTTGTCACGGCCAGCCTCGAGGTTGATCGAGTTGACGATCGCGCGGCCTGGGATCTGCTCGAGCGCCTCCTCGATCACGTCGGGCTCGGTCGAGTCGACCTGGATCGGAGCGGGCTGGGTCAGCGAGACGCGCTCGGCGACCTTGCGCATCTGCTCGCCCTCGTCCTCGGTCCGCTCGGTCAGCGCGACGCAGAGATCGAGCACATGCGCGCCACCCTCGACCTGGTCCTCGGCGACCTGGACGAGGCCGTCGTAGTCGTCGGCGAGCAACAGCTCCTTGGCCTTGCGCGAGCCCTGCGAGTTGACGCGCTCGCCGACCAGCGTCGGGCGCGGCTCCTGGACGAGCGCGGTCGCGGTCATCATGCTCGACACGAACGGCTCGCCCGGCTTCGGGCGCGGGCCGACGGGCCGGCCGCCGACCCGCTCGGCGATCGCGCGGATGTGGTCGGGCGTCGTGCCGCAGCAGCCGCCGACGATGCCGACGCCGTACTTCTCGACGAACTCCTGGAGCGTCTTCGAGAGCGACTCCGGCTCCTCGGGGAAGATCGTCTCGCCGTCAGGACCCTGCAGCGGCAGCCCGGCGTTCGGGATGCAGTGGACGGGCACGGGGCTGTTCTCACCGAGATAGCGGATCGCGTCGCGCATGTCCTCGGGGCCGGTCGAGCAGTTGAGCCCGATCACCTGGACGTCGAGCGCGGTCAAGGTCGTCAGCACCGCCTGGATGTCGGTGCCGAGCAGCATCTTGCCGCCGTTCGGCAGCAGCGAGACCGAGCACTGGATCGGCAGCTTGCGACCGGTCGTCTTGAACGCCTCGCGGGCGCCGAAGATCGCCGCCTTGACCTCGAGGATGTCCTGCGCCGTCTCGATGATCAGCAGGTCCGCCCCGCCCTGGATCAAGCCCTCGGACTGCTCCTGGAAGACCTCGACGAGGTCGCGGAAGCGGATGTCGCCGAGCGTCGGATCGTCGGACGCCGGCAGGAAGCCGGTCGGACCGATCGAGCCCGCGACGAAGCGGTCCTCGCCGACCGCCTTGCGGGCGATCTCGGCGGCACGCTGGTTGATCTCGACGGTGTGGTCGGCCAGCCCCCACTCGTCGAGCTTCAGCCGGCTCGCCTGAAAGGTGTCGGTCTCGACGACCTCTGCCCCGGCCTCGACCATCGAGCGGTGGACGCCCTCGATAACGTCGGGCCGGTTGAGCACGAGGGCCTCGTGGCACTTGCCCTGCAGCCCGCCGTAGTCCTCCTGGGTGAGGTCGAACTGCTCGAGCGTGGCGCCCATGCCGCCGTCGAAGACGACGACGCGCTGGTTGACGGCCTGGAGGTAGTCGCGAGCCATGGCTCGCCAGGCTATCGAACCCCGGCCAACCTTGACATGGCTGTGTGAAGGTTGACGCGCGAACCGCTCTAACGAGCGGGAAGCAGCGTCAGCGACCGCCGCGCAACCGCGGTCCCGCCGTAACTGTCGCGGACCGTCACGGAGACGCGCAACACGAGCCGGCCGTCGCGGTGAAGCACGCGCCACGCACGCGGCGAAAGTCGCGGTCGCAAAGTCGCGCGGCCGGCCGCCGGCGCGACGAAGCGGTGGTTGGCGATCGTCAGCCGCTGGCTGCGCGAGCCGCCGAGCGAAATGGCGCGCGGCGTCCTGACCACCACGGCGACCCCCAGCCCGGCCGGCACGCGGAACGGGTAGGCGACGCGGCCGTCGCGGCCGACGCGCAGGCGACCGGGCGAACCTCCGAGATCGACCGTTGCGACGCTGGCCGCGGCGGGCGGTCCCGTCGGCGAGGCCGGTCGGGACTCCGGAGCTGGCGGCGCCGGCGGATCCGCTGGCCCAGACGGCTCCCCTGGGTCTGGGTCTGGGTCTGGGTCCGGATCGGGGTCGGGATCAGGGTCCGGATCAGGATCAGGCGGCTCCGGCGGAGCGATCAGCTGCTCGGCCTTCGCGATCGCCGACGTCGCGGCGGCAACGCCGCCGCTCGCCGTCTTGCCCTGCAGCGCCGCGAGCGGCACAGAGCCCTCGCGGATCGCCTGCACGACCTGGCTCGGCGTGGCGTCGGGAACAGCCGCCTTGACGAGCGCAGCGACGCCGGCGACATGCGGCGTCGCCATCGACGTGCCGCTCAACTCGACGTAGTTGCCGGCGCCGGGCGCGATGTAGCTCTGCGTCGTCGTCTTGGCATCGACGTAGGTGGTGTCACGACAGACCAGGCGAAGGTCGTCGACGTAAGCGCCGTCGCGCTGCTCCGCGCCGTCGGAGAGCATCGAGAAGACAGGCACGACGTCGGCCCGGCCGTCGAGACCGGAGATCGAAACCTCGTCGCGGCCGAAGCTGCCGGTCGAGTAGCCGGAGGATGTGCCGACGAACGTCGCGAGATCGGCGATGTTGGAGTTGTTGTTGGCGACGGCGCCGACGAGCAAGGCGTCGTAGATCGTCCCGTCGGAGCCGGGCTGCTCGATCTCGTACTTCGAGCGGTAGTGCATCCGGCAGCCACGCTTGCCGGACAGGCTGATCGGAGTGCTGGTGTAGAGCTCTGAGGCGGCGAAGTCGTCGTCGTCGACGGCGGAGCCGTAGTCGCCGCCCGGGCTGTCGGTGGCGGAGTCGGTGCCGTCGGAGTGGTCGCTGCTCAGGCCCCACGGCGTGCCGCCGTTGAAGACCGAGGTAGCCCAGCCGGTCGCCGTTCCGTCGAACCCGGCCGTCAGGACCGGTGCGCCGTAGTCGGTCTTGGTGCTGAGGATCGCCGAGCCCGGCGCGCCGACGTCGACCGACGCCGTGCCGTAGTTCGAGTAGCTCGCCAGGCCGCCTGCCTGCGTGACCGCCGCGACGCAGATCAGGTTCGCCTGCGGCAGCGTGCAGGGCGTGGTCGGGTGAACCTCGTTGTTCGACGCCTCGTTGCCGGCCGCCGCCACGACCACCGCGCCGTGCGTTCCGGCGGCGCTCACCGCGCTCGACACGAGCTCGTCGCCGTCCCCGGCGGGTCCGCCGAGGCTGAGGTTGATCACGTCGGCTCCCTCCTGTGCCGCGTAGAGGATGCCGTCGGCCACGGTCGCGGTGTCGCCACTGCCGTCGCCGTCGAGCACGCGCACGGCCATCAGGTCGGCGTCGGGCGCGACGCCGGCGACACCGCGGTCGTTGCCCGCGACCGCCGCCGCCGTACCGGCGACGTGCGTACCGTGGAAGTTGTAGTCGGACGGGTCGCCGTCGCCGTCGACGAAGTCGTAGCCGCGCAGATCGTCGACCTTGCCGTTGCCGTCATCGTCGGCGCCGTTGGCCGACTCGCCCGGGTTCGACCAGAGATTGCCGGTGAGGTCGTTGTGCGTCAGGTCGATGCCGGTGTCGACGACCGCGATCACCTGACCGGCGCCGCGCGTCGTGTCCCAGGCGGTCAACGCGCCGACTCCCGGGGTCGGCAGCTGTGGGCTGTCAAGCCCCCAGAGGTCGCCGAAGAAGCTGTCGTCCGGCGCCGAAGCGAGCGCCTGGTAGCGGTAGTTGGGTTGCGCGAAGGCGACGTCCGGCTGCCGCTCGAGGCGCTTCACCGCCGCCGCGACCGAACCATCGACTTCCACGACCTGCGTCTGCGGCAGTCGCAAGGACTGCTCGAGCGTGACATCGCCCGCCTGCCGCGCGGCGAGTCGCTCGGACGCTGTCGTGCCCGGCTCGAAGCGGACGATCGCCTCGCCAGCCACGAACCGCGTGTCGGGACTCTCGATCGCCGCGCGATCGACCTTGGGTCCGTCTCCGTCCGCCGCCACCGCGATGCCGGGCAGCGCGCAGACGGCGGCGAGTGCCGCGGTGGTTGCCCAGCGGCGGCGCAACTGCGATCGATCGGACGCCATTGCCCTCCCATCGACAGGAGAGCGCGCTCCCTGTAGAGCTGGGGCTCAGGCCTCGATGCCGCCGCGCACGGCGCGCAGCTCGACCGGCGTGGCGTGCAGGGCGCGCAGGCGCAGATCGCGCCAGGTCATGCCCTCGCGCAGCAGTGCGGGGGTACCCATCGCGAAGGCGGTCGCGATCTCAACGGCCTGGAGGATGATCCCGTAGGCGAGGGCATCGGTCTTGCTGACTCCATAGGCCGACAAGACGGCGACGCAGGCCGCCTGGAAGACACCGAGGTTCGACGGGGTGATCGGGATCGCGGCCGTGACGTTGACTGCGAACAGAACGGCAGCGGCGGCGCCGACGCCCGCGTGGCCGTCGAGGCCGAGCGCGACCAGCAGGACGTAGCAGGCGATCCACTGGATCGCCCATGCGAAGAGCTGCATGGCAGCCGCCCAGGCGCCGAGCCGCGGCTGGCGGAAGACGTCCAGCCCGTGGCGCACCTGGACCATCGCCGAGCGGGCCACAGCCAGTGCCTGCTGGACGCGCACGAAGCGCGACGGCTTGCCACGGCGCAGCAGCGCCGGGGCGGCGAGCACGAGCAGGATCAGGACGATCGGCGCGATCGACGCGATCACGAGCGCGTCCTCCCCGCCACGGAAGACGCCGACGGTGGCGAACATCACCGCGCCGAGGATCACCAGGGCGAGGATGTTGAGCAGCGTCTGCGAGACGATCGAGCCGAGCACGACCGGGAAGCGATCGCGCACACGGCCGATCCGCCGCGACATGATCAGCGCACGCGAAGGCTCGCCGAGACGGGCCGGCAACGTCGCCGACATCAGGACGCCGATCATCGTCGCGCGCGCCGCGTCACGGCGGCGAACGCGCACACCGGGCAGCGCAGC
This sequence comes from uncultured Actinomycetes bacterium, assembly GCA_946481495.1. The sequence goes on along the minus strand of CAMLNW010000106.1, from coordinate 3,935 downwards.
GCAGAGGATCGCGTGCCAGGCCTCGGCGCGGACCAGCATCGACGAGCACATCAAGGCGAAGGCGGCGAGCACCCAGACCGGGGTCGCGGCTAGCAACGCGTGGCCGATCTGATCGATCCCGATTCGGTCGAGCGCCAGCGCGGCGAGGCCGACAGCGGCGATCATGCCGCCGATCGCAGCGACGCGGCGCACCTTGTGCCAGTTGCTGCGGCGCTCGCTCTCCGGCGGTGGCGGCTCGATCGACGGGATCCGCCGTGGTGGCGGTGCCGGTACGCCGGAAGCAGAGACGAGGCCCAGGCGTGCGCCGGCGGCAGCACGACGGGTGGCCGGGGCGGGCATCGCGACGGCGTCCTCGTAGGCCTCCGTCACCTCCTCGGCGACATGCGACCAGGAGAAGCGCTCGGCGCGCTCGCGGGCGGCGACGCCCATCTCCAAGCGGCGCGCTGGATCGAGCGCGAGCTCGCGCAGCGTCTCGCCGAGCGCGGCCGCGTCGGCCGGCGGAACGAGCACGCTGTCGATCCCGTCGCGGGCCACGTCGCGGTAGCCGGCGATGTTCGAAGCGACGGCGGGAGTCCCGGCCGCGAAGGCCTCGGTGAGCACCATGCCGAAGCTCTCGCCGCCGAGCGCGGGCGCGACGAGCAGGTCGGCGGCGCCAAGCAGACGCTGCTTCTCGTCCTCGTCGACGCGCCCGGCGATCTCGACGCCTTCGACGTCGAGCAGCAGCGGCTCGACCTCCGCCTGCGTCGCGCCGGCGACGGTCAGCCGCGCCGCGACACCCGCCCCGCGCAGCGCCTCGAAGGCGCGCAGCAGCACCGGCAGGCCCTTGCGCGCCTCGGCGCGGCCGAGGAACAGCAGCTCGAGCTGGTCGCGCGGCTGCGAGCGGTCGCTCGGCCGCGCGGCGGACAGGTCGACCCCGTTCGGGACGATCCGGTACTCGCCGCCGTAGAAGCGCTCGCAGGTCCAGCGCGCGGCCTCGGAGACGGCGATCCGGACGTGCAGCTTGTTGTAGAGGCGGCGGGCGGTCGCGACGTTGGCGGCGACAGTGTTGATCACCGGGCTGCGCGAGTAACAGTGGAAGGTCCCGACCAGCGGCGTGCGCGCCAGCTCGGTCGCGAACCAGCTGACAAACGGCGCGTTCGGCTCGTGGACGTGGACGACGTCGAACCTGCCGCGCTTCAGCTCACGCCGCAGCGTCGGGACCACTGCCGGCGACAGCGCCAGGTTCGAGACCGCGCCATTCATCGGCAGCCCGGCGGTGCGGCCGAGCGGCACGAAGTGGTCGGGCAGGGGCCGCTGCTCGGGGGCGGCGCCCCGATGCATCGCACGCGCCAGTCGGTCGTCCGGGTCGTATGGGGCGAGGAGGAGAGCCTCGTGTCCCTGATCGATCAGCTCTGCGGTCAGAGCCTCGGCATGCCGGCCGACACCGCCTGGATACGTGTACGAGTAAGGGGAAACGATCCCAACGCGCACCGTCGCATCGTAGACCACTGCACGGAAGAAGCGGAGGAGCGCAGCAGAACCGGTCCCACAGACGCGTCTGGAGCACGCGGGAGCGAGGTTCTGCGAGCACCGCAGCAGGGAAATCGCCAAACTCGGTGCACGATGGCCGAGCGCAACTACCTCAAGTACAGCTTTGTAAAGGTCTCGCCGGAGTGGCGGCGACGCAGCGCCGAAGAGCGCGCACAGGACAAGCGCGAGTTCGCCGCTGCCTGCAACGAGTTCGCGACCGATCACTACCTGCGCGCCTACTCGCTGGTCGGCACGCGCGGCGACTGCGACCTGATGATTCGGGCGGTCGCCCCCACGCTCGACCCGATCCACGAGCTGCATGTGCTGCTCAACCAGGCCGGGTTGATGCGCTACGCCGACATCTCGCACTCCTACCTGGCGCTGACCAAGGAGTCCGTCTACTCCGAAGAGGAGCAGCCGACGGCGCCACGCCCAGGATCGGACCGCCGCTACTTCATCGTCTACCCGATGTGGAAGAAGCGCGAGTGGTACGGCCTGCCGGCCGACGAGCGGATGCGGATCATGCGCGGCCACATCGAGGTCGGCAAGCGCTACCCGGGCATCGAGATCAACACCGCCTACTCCTACGGTCTCGACGACCAGGAGTTCGTCGTCTCGTTCAACGCCGACCACCCGTCGGAGTTCCTCGACCTCGTCCAGGAGCTCCGCACGACCGAGTCGAGCGCCTACACCGCCTCCGAGACGCCGATCTTCACTTGCCTCAGCGCGAGCGTGGAGCGCGCACTGGACGCGCTCGACGGCACCGCCGTTACAGCGGCGACGCTCGACCCAGATCCAGTCGCGGACTAGACGCGCGCAGCGCGCGCTGCCTCGACCATCTCGGCGATCCGCGTGAGCTTCACCCGCGGCCGTCCTTGGGGCTCCCCGGCCGCCTTCTCGCTGGCGTCGATCGCCTCCCAGCCGGCGTAGTCGACGACGTCGGGCTGGCGCTCACGCACGAGCTCCTCGATCGCCGCGCGCGCTGGGCGCTCGGGCTGGGGCAGCCGGCCCTCGCGGACGTCCTCGAGCAGGTGCTCGACGGTCTCCTGGGCGTCGCGCTTGTTGGTGCCGATCACTCCCGACGGCCCGCGCTTGACCCAGCCGGCGACGTAGAGGCCGGGCACGGCGTGCTGCGACCCTGGATCGACGACGCGGCCCTCCTCGTTGGGGATCGTGCCGTGCCACTCGTCGAACGGGACGCCCTCGATCGGGATGCCGCGGTAGCCGACCGCGCGGAAGACGAGGCCGACCTCGAGCGTCTCGTGCTCGTCGGTCGCCTGGGCGCGGATCTGACCCTCTCCCCCGTGCTCGAGCTTGTTGTGGACGAGCTCGAGCGCCTCGACCTTCTCGTCGCCGCGAATCGCGACCGGCGAGGCGAGGAAGCGCAGCTCGACCCGCTTCGGCTTGCCCTCTGGCGAGCGGCTGGCGAACTCCCGCAAGATCTCGACGTTGCGGCGCGGCGTGATCTCGCCCTCACCCTCGATCGACTGGGCGCTGTGGCGGTCGAGCTCGAACGGCTCGACGATCACGTCGGCATCGGTCAGCTCGCCGAGCTCGCGCAGCTCGGGGTTGGTGAAGGCGGCCTGCGCCGGCCCGCGCCGGCCGAGCACATAGACGTGTTTGACGTTCGAGGTCGAGAGCGCCTCGATCGCGTGGTCGGCGGTGTCGGTGCCCTCGAGCTCGGCGCGCGGCAGCACGAGCATCCGGGCGAGATCCATCGCAACGTTGCCGTTGCCGACGATCGCCACGCGCTCGCACGAGAGGTCGAACTCGATGTCGCGGTAGTCGGGGTGGCCGTTGTACCAGGCGACGAACTCGGTGGCGGCGTAGCTGCCGGGCAGCTCCTCGCCCTCGATCCCGAGCTGGCGATCGGTCTCGCAGCCGTATGCGTAGACGATCGCGTGGTAGTGGGCCTCGAGGTCAGCGTGGCTGAGGTGCTCGCCGATCTTGACGTTGCCGAAGAAGCGGAACTGCTCCTTGGCGGCGGTCTTCTCGTAGACCCGCGTGACCGACTTGATCTTCGGATGGTCCGGCGCGACGCCAGCGCGCACGAGCCCGAATGGAGTCGGCAGCCGGTCGAACATGTCGACCTCGATCGCGAGCTCCTTGTCGGCCAGCAGGTGGCCAGCCGAGTAGAAGCCGGCCGGCCCGGAGCCGACGATGGCGACGCGCAGCGGATTGTCGAGAGTTCCCAGAGACACGCGGCGCGGGATGATAGCCGCGCCCGTGAACCGCACCGCCGTCATCGACATGGGGTCGAACTCGTTCCGGCTCGTCGTGTTCTCCTACGCCGAGCCGGACGAGACCGGCCGCGCGTGGTGGCGGCGCACGGACGAGATCCACGAGGCGGTGCGGATCGGCGAGGGCCTGGACGCCGCCGGCTGCCGCATCCGCCGCCCCGCCACCCGCCGCCCCGCCACCCGCCG
>CAMLNW010000105.1 GCA_946481495.1 uncultured Actinomycetes bacterium | reverse complement strand
GGCGACCAGTCGCGGCTCGTCTCGGTGCTGGGCGACAGCCGCGCGTTCGGCGCGGGCGGTCCCCTGCTCAACGTCGGCCTGACCAGCACGTACACGGTGGCGCTGCAGGACACCACGGCCGGTACCAGCGCCGACGTGCTGACCGAGACGCTCGACCCCGAGGACGTGGAGTTCGAGACGCGCGGGCAGGGTGTGCAGGTCGTTCCTGGCCACAGCTATCGGATCGCGATCCGCAGCGAGACGGCGTCGACGATCGGCCTCGGGCTGATCAGCGGCGATACGAACACGCGCTTCGACAATGTCGCGCTCACGGTCCAGACGGCCGGCGACAAGCCGGAGACCGGTGGGCCGTTCCCGATCGGCACTCCCGGGGTGACGATCGTCAAGCGCTCGCTCACGATCAGTGAGATCACGCGGCTGATCGAGCGGTACGGGATCAACGCCGACGTCGGCAAGGGCCCGGGCGGCTCGCTGGTACCGCTGGCCGAGTGCACGGTCATCGGCACCGCCGGCAACGACCGGATCCTCGGTTCCCGCGGCAACGACGTCATCTGCGGCCTCGGCGGCAACGACGTCGTGGTCGGTGGCGGTGGTCGCGACCTGGTCGACGGCGCCGATGGTGCCGACCGGCTTGGTGGCGCCGGCGGCGGCGATCTGCTGCTCGGGCTGCGCGGCAACGACCGCCTCAGTGGTGGCGCCGGTCGTGACGGTCTCGGCGGCGGCGCCGGCCACGACGTGCTGCGTGGCGGTGGCGGAGCCGACCGGCTCAGCGGTCGCCTCGGCAGCGATCGCCTCTACGCCAAGGACGGTGTCCGCGACAGCGTCGTCGGCGGCCCCGGCCGCGACCGGGCGAGCGTCGACAGCGCGGCGGCGTCGTCGAAGCGCTCCGCGCGGCGGGCCGACCGCGTCCGCGGCGTCGAGCGCCGCAGCTAGCCCCGCACTACCCGCAGTCCCGGGGCGGCCACCGTGCCGCCCCGGGCGCTGCCCAGCTAGGATCGCTCGCGGACCGTGCTAGGCGGGGAGGTAGCGGTGCCTTGTCACCCGCAATCCGCTCTAGCGGGGCCGAATCCCTGTTCGAGGGCTCGGCCTTTGGGGTCAGTACGCCAGTTGAAGGCGTCGATGGCCGGGTCCCGTGCGGTGAGCGATCGCGAACCAGGTCAGGTCCGGAAGGAAGCAGCCTTAAGCGGAGCCGCTCATGCGTCGCGGACCAACCTGGCCGGAGCCGACGACTGGCGGGCACGCCCGAAGGACCGTTTTCGACGGCAGGTGCACGGTCCACTTTGCGCCCTGGCGCCAATAGCAGAAGTTAGGCACACCTAATTGGTGGGCCTGACTTTGGTATCAATCCCGGCCATGGCCGACGCTGCGACGGGCGCCAAGCTGCCCACCAAGAACCCCCATGCCGTGATCGACGACGCCGCGGCGATCGACTTCCCGATGCCGCTCGACCCGCTCGTCGAGGTCGACGCCGCCCGCCGGCCGAGTGCAGCCGAGGAGGCGCGCACGATCGTCGCGGGTTCGATCGTCGGCACGCTCGCTTCGCTCACCTCGACCGGCGACCCGTGGGCCTCGGTCGTCACCTACGGCCAGCTCGACGACGGCTCGCCCGTTCTCTGTGTGTCGCGGCTCGCGCTGCACGGCCGCAACCTCGCCGACGATCAGCGCGCCAGCCTTGCCGTCTCGGCACCGGTCCCGGATGGGGAGGACCCATCCGACATCGGACGTGTCACGCTCGCCGGGCGCGTTGATCAGCCGGTCGGCGACGAGCTCGAGGCGGCCCGCACGGCGTACCACGCCGCGGTCAGCTCGGGTGAGTCGTTCAGCGACTGGGACGACTTCACGTTCTGGGTGCTGCGGATCGAGCAGGTTCGCTGGGTAGGTGGCTTCGGCCGGATGGCGAGCACCGACCTCGAGCGCTACATCGCTGCCGAGCCCGACCCTGTCGCGCCGCAGGCCGCCTTCGCGGTCCGCCACCTCAACGAGGATCACGCGCACAACCTGCTCGACATGGCGCGGGCGATCGCCGGCCACACCGACGCGACCGCCGCTACCTGTCTGCGCGCCGACCGCTACGGACTCGATCTCGACGTCCATACCCCGCGCGGGCGTGCGCTCGCACGAGTGGGATTTGCCGAGCCGGCGACCGCCCCTGACGGCCTGCGCGCCGCCACCGTCGAGCTCGCCAAGCGCTCCCGCGGCGAGCAGTAGGGCCGCCACGGCGGCGCCCGCCGCTGTGGGTACGATGGACGGCCGATGCTCTCCCTCTACCGTCGCCACCGCCCGAGGACCTTCGACGCGGTCGTCGGCCAGGAGAGCGTCGTTCGCACGCTGCGCAACGCGATCGAGCTCGACAAGGTCCACCACGCCTACCTGTTCGTCGGCTCGCGCGGCACCGGCAAGACGAGCATGGCGAAGCTGCTCGCCTGCGCGCTGAACGCCGAGGGCGGCCCGAAGGCGGACTTCGACCCCGACAGCCAGACGGCGCGCGCGATCATGACCGGCAGCTCGCTCGACGTCGTCGAGATGGACGCCGCCTCGAACAACTCGGTCGACGACATCCGCGAGCTGCGCGAGAACGTCGGCCTCGCCCCGATGGGCGGCGCCAAGCGCGTCTACATCCTCGACGAGGCGCACATGCTGTCGCCAGCGGCCTGGAACGCCTTCCTCAAGACGCTCGAGGAGCCGCCACCGCACGTCGTCTTCGTACTTGCGACCACCGAGGCGCACAAGGTCCCGGCGACGATCGTCGACCGCTGCCACCGCTTCGACTTCCAGCGCCCGTCGCTCGACCAGATCGCCAGCGTCTTGCGCCGCGCCGCCGACCAGGAGGGGATCACGATTCCCGACCCCGCCGTCGGGATGATCGCCCGCAAGGCGTCCGGCAGTTTCCGCGACGCGCTCGGCACGCTCGAGCAGCTCGTCACCTACGGCGGCAAGGACGTCGAGCTCGACGACGTGCTCGCCAACCTCGGCGTCGCCGACGCGACGCTGATCCTCGAGACGGCAGAGACGCTCGCCGCGAACGATCCGCGCGCGGCGCTGCTCGCGGTCCAGAAGCTGACCGAGTCCGGTCGCGACGAGGCGCAGTTCATGCGCGACCTCTCCGCCCACCTGCGCCACCTCTACGTGATCCAGACGATGGGCGAGGTTCCCGACTCGTTTGCGGTCACCGCCGAGCACACCGACCGCCTCGCCGACCAGGCCGACCGCCTGGCCCAGGGCGACGTGCTGCGCGCGATCGACCTGCTCGCCGCCGCGCTCGCCGCCGTCAAGGACGGCTCCGAGCCACGCCTCCAGCTCGAGCTCGCCCTGCTGAAGGCAACCCAACCCCAGTCCGACCAGTCGCTCCAGGCGCTGATGCACCGCATCGACCGGCTCGAGGCGGCGCTTGCGGGCAACGCTCCGGCACCGTCCGCTCCCGCGCGGACCGAGCCGGCGAGCCCGCCACCTGCCCCGGAGCCAGCCGCGGCCACTGCACCGCCGCAGCCTGAGCCGACTCCTCCACCGGTAGCCGTGTCGAACGGCACCGCGGCTGCGGCGGCCGTGGAGGAGGAGCCCGAGGCCGTGCCGGCCGTCGCCGAGCAGCCCGCCGCTGCGCTCGACCTCGAGCGCGTGACAATGCTCTGGCCCGCCGTAGCCGACGCGATCCGCGAGCAGAACGGGATGGTTGCCGCACTGCTCGCCGAGGCGGTCCCGACAGCGATCGAGGGCGGTCGCCTGACGATCCAGTTTCCGGCCGATGCCGCCTTCTCAAAGAAGAAGGCCGAAGCCAACCGTGAGCTCGTCACCGGAGCGCTGCGCAGCCTCGGCGGTCATGCGATCGCCGTCGCGTTCGAGCTCGGCGAGGACCGTGGCGAGCGCAGCCCGGCGACGCTGACCGCGGACGAGCTCGCCGAGCGGTTGATGCGCGACTTCGCCGCCGAGGAGATCTTCGAGAGCGACGAATCCGAGAGCGAGGACTGACCGTGCCCAAGCCGCCGAACATGAACCAGATGATGCGCCAGGTCCAGCAGATGCAGGAGGACATGGCGAAGGCGCAGGAGAGCCTCAAGCACGAGTCGGTCGAGGCGAGCGCTGGCGGGGGAATGGTCACCGTCAAAGTCAGCGGCGAGCTGGAGATCCTCGACCTGAAGATCGATCCCGACGCTGTCGATCCCGAGGACGTTGAGCTGCTCCAGGACATGGTCCAGGCGGCGCTCAACGAGGCACTGCGCTCCGCCCAGGAGCTCGCCGCCAACAAGATCGGCGCCGTCACCGGCGGGCTCGGCGGCCCGGGCGGGCTCGGTGGATTGGGCCTGCCGGGCCTCTAAGCCGTGCTCGCACCGCCGATCAACCGGCTGATCACCGAGCTGTCGCGCTTCCCGGGCGTCGGCCAGCGCACCGCCCAGCGGATGGCGTTCCACCTGCTGCGCGTCTCCGACGAGGAGGCGCTGGCGCTCGCCGACGCGATCCGCGACGTCAAGGAGCAGGTGGGGGAGTGCGAGGTCTGCTTCAACTTGGCGACCGAGCCGCTCTGCCGGATTTGCCAGGACGACCGTCGCGACGCCCACGTGCTGTGCGTCGTCGAGGAGCCGAGCGACGTCATCTCGATGGAGCGGACGAACGAGTTCAGTGGCCGCTACCACGTGCTCGGCGGCGCGCTGTCACCGATCGACGGCGTCGACCCGGAAGACCTCCACCTCGCCGAGCTGATCGGGCGCGCCTCCAGCAACGGCGTCCGCGAGGTCGTCGTGGCGACCAACGCGACGACCACCGGCGAGGCGACCGCGCTCTACATCGCCGACTCCCTTCACGAGCGGGCGCCCGGCGTTGCGGTCACCCGCCTCGCTAGCGGTCTCCCGGTCGGCTCCGACCTCGAGTACGCCGACGAGATCACGCTTGGCCGTGCGATGCGGGCGCGGCGGCAGCTCTAGCCGTTACTTGCTCAATCCGTAGTTCTTCTTCACAGAGAGGTTGCGCAGCAGCGCCTCCTTCAGTCGGCCCGCCGCGAGGGTGCCACTGCGCGCGGCTTTCAAGACGGCGTCGTAGGCCGCCTGCTGCTCGGACGGGGGCCCCGAGATGTAGAGCAGATCGGCACCTGCTCGGATCGCGGCCACCGAAGCCTCGGGGATCGTCGTCAGGGCGGTCACGCCCGGGTCGGCGAGGTCGTCGGTGATCACGACTCCGCGGAAGCCGAGGTCGCGGCGCAGCAGGCCGCCGATCAACGCCGGTGAGAGACTGCCTGGGGTCACGAAGTCATCGGTGACGTAGAGGCCGTTGCTCATGGTGATCGCGGGTACGCCGGCACGGATCGCGGTACCGAACGGCACGAGATCGCGCGCACGCAGCTCTGCGAGGCTGGACCCGACCTGCGACGGGCCGAGCCGTGTGTCCTCGGTTCCCGATCCGAGCCCGGGGAAGTGGCTTGCCGAGGTCAGCAGGCTGCGTGAGCGGTAGACGCCGATAACGGCCTGCGCGTAGTCGCTCACGTCGCGGGGGTCGTCCGAGAATGCGCGTGCGCCAACCGCGAGCCCCGACGACGGCCCGACATCCAGCACCGGGCCGAGCACTCCGCTGATACCTGCGCCACCGAGGACCTTTGCCGACTGTCGCGCCTCGCGGGCAGCATCGGCCGCCGAGTCGAGATCGGCCGCGGCCGTCGCCGGCGGAAGGTCGGGGAAAGCGTTGAACTCGCCGCCCTCCTGTGGCGCCAGAACCCAGGGCTTGACGTTGTCCTCCTGCTTGGCGATCACGCCAGCCTCGCCGGCGAGCGACGCGAGCTGGTCGGAAGAGGTGTAGTTCTGCGCGTCGATCACGATCCCGCCGAGCTCCCGCCGGCGCAGCTGCTCGAAGATCGGCGCGGTCAGGTCCTGGCCTTGGAAGCCGAGCAGGAAGAGCTGGGCGACGCGGTCCTCGATCGGCATTCGCTCGGCGAGCGCCGCGACTTCGGCGCCAGGGGTCACCTGGCGGTGCTTCCCCCCATCGCCCTGCGCGGGCTCGTTCGGCGTCGTCTCGGTCACCGTGGCCGTGCCAGCCTGACGCGGCTCCTCGTCGGCGCCGAGGCCCAACGCCAGCGCCACGATCCCAGCCAGCATCAGCGTCGTGACGACGGCGGCGAGCGCGAACTTCCACGAGGCCTTGTTCGGCAGCAGATCCCGCAAGCGTCGAACGCTAACCTGCGGCGGCCATGACGGGCGCGAGTTCCGACATCCAGACGGTCGTGATGAAGTTCGGCGGCACCTCTGTCGCCGACGCCGACCGCATCCAGAACGCCGCCCAGCGGATCGTTCGCGCCGCCGAAGCGGGCAACCGCGTCGTCGCCGTCCTGTCAGCGCGCGGCAAGACGACCGACGAGCTGCTGGCGATGGCGCATGAGGTCTCCGAGCGGCCGCACCCGCGCGAGATGGACATGCTGCTCTCGACCGGCGAGCGGATCTCCTGCGCACTCGCCGCGATGGCAATCAACGACCTCGGCCGCGAGGCGATCTCGCTAACCGGCTCGCAGGCCGGCATCGTCACCGACGCCTCGCACACCAAGGCGCGCATCATCGACGTCAAGGCCGATCGCATCCGCGACGCGCTCGACGAGGGCAAGATCGTGCTCGTCGCCGGCTTCCAGGGTGTCTCGACCGACACGTCCGACGTCACGACGCTCGGCCGCGGCGGCTCGGACACGACGGCGGTAGCGCTTGCCGCGGCGCTGCAGGCCGACGTCTGCGAGATCTACACCGACGTCCCGGGCGTCTTCAGCGCCGATCCGCGGATCGTCCCCGACGCACGCAAGCTCGAGGTCGTCTCGTTCGAGGAGATGCTCGAGATGGCGGCTTCGGGGGCCGGCGTCTTGCAGCTGCGCTCGGTCGAGTATGCGCGTAACTACGGCATTCCGATCCACTGTCGTTCCAGCTTCGACGACGGACCAGGTACCTTCGTGGTCAACGAGCAGCAGACGATGGAGCGACCACTTGTGACAGCCGTGACGCACTCGACCGACGAGGCGCGCGTCACCCTCACCGGCGTACCGGACCAGCCCGGCATCGCGGGTCGTGTGCTGACTGCGCTCGCCGAGGCGAACGTCAACGTCGACATGATCATCCAGAACGAGCCGGAGACCGATGGCCGCCAGGCCGACATGTCGTTCACCGTCCCGCGCGCCGACCTGACCGCGTCACTCGACGCGCTCGACGCGATCCGCTCCGACCTCGGGATCGCGTCGATCGCTAGCGACGGCGCGATGGCCAAGGTGTCGATCGTCGGTGCCGGGATGCGCAGTCATCCGGGCGTCGCTGCCAAGACCTTCAGCGTGCTCGGCGAGGCCGGCGTCAACATCGAGATGATCGCGACGTCGCCGATCAAGATCTCCTGCGTGATCCGCGAGGAGCACATGGCGGACGCCGTCCGCGAGCTGCACACCGCCTTCGGCCTCGGCGCCGACGCGGTCCTGCCCGAGGACGTCTCCGGCGACCACCGCCCGGTCGTCAAGTCGAGCGAGACGACGGAGGCGTAGCGATGCGCGTAGCGGTAGTCGGCGCCACCGGCGCCGTCGGATCGACGATCCTCGGCATCATGCGCGAGCGGTCGTTCCCGGCCGACGAGGTCGTCCCGTTCGCCTCCGAACGCTCCGCTGGTCGCACGATCGACTGGGGCGACCGGAACCTGACCGTCGTCGCCCTCTCCGACGAGTCGATCGAGGGCTTCGACCTGGCGCTCTTCTCGGCCGGCTCGGGCATCAGCGAGGAGTGGGGCCCGAAGTTTGCCGCCGCAGGCGCCACCGTCGTCGATAACTCGTCCTACTGGCGGATGAAGGACGACGTTCCGCTCGTCGTCGCCGAGGTCAACCCCGGCGACCTCGCCAGCCACAAAGGGATAGTCGCCAACCCGAACTGCTCGACGATGCAGATGGTCGTCGCGCTGAAGCCGATCCTCGACGCCGTCGGCATCGAGCGACTCGTCGTATCGACCTACCAGGCGGTCTCCGGCACCGGCCAGCGTGCCGTCGAGGAGCTCCACGACCAGACCCGCGCCGTGCTCGAGGCGACCGACATCCCGCCTGCCCAGATCTACCCGCACCAGATCGCCTTCAACGCGATCCCCCAGGTCGAGAGCTTCAAGGACGGTGACGACTACACCACCGAGGAGCGCAAGATGATGGCCGAGACCCGCAAGATCCTCGGCCGCGACGACATCGCCATCTCAGCAACCTGCGTCCGCATCCCCGTCTACACCGGCCACTCCGAGTCAGTCAACGTCCAGACCCGCAAGCCGCTATCGCCCGAGGACTGCCGCGACCTGCTCGCCGCTGCCCCCGGCGTCCAGGTCCTCGACAATCCCGGCGACGCCATCTACCCGCTCGCGATCGACGCCGCCGGCAACGACGACGTCCTCGTCGGCCGCATCCGCCGCGACCCCTCGCACGACCGCTGCCTCAACCTCTGGGTCGTCGGCGACAACCTCCGCAAGGGCGCCGCGCTGAACGCAGTCCAGCTTGCGGAGCTGTTGATTCAGCGCAGCGTCTCCTGACGCACGTCGGCGGTCGCTCTCACCGCTTGCCTAGCCGCTCCGCCGGGGCCTACCGGCTGGGTAGGGCGGCGTGCGGCCTGGCTGGTTGCCCGGAAGTCGGCCCGGGTCCTCAATCCCCTGGGTTGGACGACTCTTGCGGTGATTTACACGTTATGCATGCACATCACCACAAGACCACCGCTAGCGCCCGAATTTGGCTCTCAGCAGTATCTGGCTGTCAGCGTCGCGTTCCGCGGGTGGCGACGATTTTGCGTTTGCGCGCGCAGGCGTAGCGGTGGAGCGTCCGGGCGGAGCCCCTCCCGTCGACCAACGAACGCGCCCT